>CAYVOE010000061.1:0-16392 GCA_964452795.1 uncultured Nitrospiraceae bacterium | reverse complement strand
GTCTTGCGAGGGGTGGGGCAGGATGTCGATAGCGGAACGGCCGCGGACCATTGCCGGCCTGTATCGCTGCGCATGTATCCTTTTCGGTGAACCCTCATCGGCCCGATCTCGCGCCGTTACTACGGGTCCCCAATCCGTTCGCGCGCACATTCCAGCCGGCGGAGGGCTTCCTCCGCGAGGGCCCGGGTTTCCGGGTCGGAGGCCTCCACGGCGTGCCGCAGTTCCTCCGCCGCGGCATGTCCCCGCGCGTAACGCCAAAGGTGCTCCGCGACAGCCCGACGCAGTCCCAAATCCTCGGCCGTATCCAGCAGCACCCCCAGTGCGGCCCGTGCGACGGGCGTGTGGTCCGCGTCGCCCTCGAGGCCTTCCGCCGCGAGGCGCCGCGCGCGGACGTCTGCGGTCGCATCCGAAATGAGCTCCGCCACTACGGGGATGGCCGGCGCGCCAATGACGCGGAGGGCGTCCCGCGCGTCCGGACCCAACTCCTCGGGTTCATCGCGCAGGACCCGGCCCAGGGCAACCGCAGCCGCAGCAGCGTAATCGCCTCGATTGCGGAGCTCGAGCACGGCCCCGCGCCGTACCGCCGGGTCCGGATCGGACAGCGCATCGGCGAGCAACGCGATCGGATCCTCCGCCAAGGCATCCAGGATCGCCCGGATACGACGCCGAAACCCATGGCCTTCCCCGGGGGCCTGTCTCAGCACGGTGCGCAGCGCTTTCGCCCCCCGATCCACGATGCGCTGAGCCGCCTTCCGGGCGTCGATCGGATCTCCGGTCTCGGCGAGGATTTTCAACAGGCACTCCGTCTCGTCGTCGGTCGCGGGCAGGTCCGCACTCCAGCCCACGGGGTTGGGGCGAAGCTCCCATTGCTCCCGGGCGCGCCGGGCCGACTCGGCCAGGTTCACCACACCCGTGATCCTGCCCCGGGCGAGGATGCGGCGCCCGTGTCGCAGGCGAAACTCCGCGCCGGGAGACAGGGAACCGTCCAGGGCCTCCGGCTGCGCGAAGATTCCCTGGGCATCGATGGGAAGGTCGGCCGGCACGCCGCCGGTCGCGTCGAAGGTCCACACACAGTCCCACATCCAGTCGTCGTACTGGGGCTTATGAAAATGATCGGCCGGGACCGCCGCGCAATCGATTTGGCAATACAAGGGGCTCGAAACCGGGGCGAACCGGGCACGCTCTTCGGCGGGCAGGAACTCGAGCGTCGCCGTCACGTCGGGATCGGGTCGCGGCCGGTCGGTCTGGGTCGGATCCGTCAACTGCTGCTTTTCCTCGTGTTGGTCATGGTTGGAGGGGCACGTCCTCGCAAACCCTGCCGCCATTATACAGAGTCGATCCGCCCGCCGATCGAGGTTGACAAGCTCCGGGAGGGCGGTCATAATCGCCCGGCCGTGGACGACACGTACCGCGGCGCGGATGAAGGGCACGCGCATGGTTCCGGAGGGGGTAGGCGCCGATGATCCGATCCCGAGCGTTGAGTGTCTGTGCGGGGCTGTTCCTTTGGGCGACGATGTCCGCGGCGGAGCCGCTCGAACTGGCGGGGACCGACGCGCCTTATCGTATTGTCCTTCCTTCCCGGCCCGATCCCATTGAGACCTTCGCGGCCGAAGAGCTTCAGCGATACCTGGCGGAAATGACGGGCCAGACCCTGCCCGTCGCCCGCGAAGACGATGGGGGAGAGGGTCCTGCGCTGTTCGTCGGCGCCACGGGCGCCGGTCAGGCCGTCGCCCCCGATCCGCGCCATCCCCAGGACGACGCCTACGCAATTCGGACGGACGGTGAGAACGTGGTCCTCGCCGGATGCCGGCCTCGAGCCACCCTCTTCGCCGTCTACGACCTGCTTGAACGCCTGGGCTGCCGGTGGTTTGCGCCGGGGTTCCGCTTCTACAAAGGCATGAACGAGCGCGTGCCGCGCACCGGCTCGGCCGTGCTCGACGCTCCCCTCGATGTCCGGGCGGAGCCGGCCCTGTTCCTGCGCGCCGAGTTCCCCGAACACTCCTTCCTCGACGAGCCCGACGACGTGGTGGCCCTCATCGACTGGTGCGCCAAGAACCGCATCAACTTCTTCGTGGTGCGGCTCAACGAGTTCTCCGACGCCTGGTACCGCGTCCTCGAGCCCGAATGCGCCAGGCGCGGACTCCTCCTCGCGGCGGAAGCCCACGGCTACAACCGGTTCCTGCCGCGGTCGCGCTATTACCGCCTTCATCCGGAATGGTTCGGCCCGGTAAACGGCCAAAATTCCGACCGGTACTTCGACCAGTTCGACACGCAGAATCCTGAAGCCATCGCCGAGTTCACCCGCAACCTCCGCGATTTCGTCTCGCGCTACCCGTACCTGTACGCCGTGTCGGCCATGCCCAACGATTCCCCCCGCTGGACCGATACCGACACGGCCGACGGCAAACCCCTCGATGTCCTGTTCCGCATGTACGACCTCATCGTCCGAACGGTCCACGAGACGAACCCGAATTTGAAAGTGTCCATCGGCACGGGCGTGGCCTACTTCGGCGACTCCGGGGAGACCCTGTACGAGCCGCCCCATCCCAACGTGATCTTCCACACGGCCGTGCTGCGGCGGACCCTCCAGCAGCCGTGGCACGATCCGGAGAGCGAGACCAACCATCCCCAGTACCGCGTCGCCGCCAAGGCCACCCGGGCGCTGCGCGAGAAGGGGTACGACGTCGTGTGGTCAAGCCGCTATGCACCCTTCCGCGACCTGTCGCTCCCCGGCCTGATCTACGCGGAACCCATGGCCGAAGAACTGCGCGACCTCGCGGCCCTCGGGGCCACGGGCATCAATTTCAACTACGCCGTCATCCCCGCCTGGATCCCCTACGAGGCCAAGCACTACCTCTTCGCCCGCCTCGCCTGGGATCCGACGCAGGACCCCGAGGCGATCCTCGACGCCTACTATGCGGAGCGCTTCCCCGGATCGCCGGAGCAGATGACCGCTTTCTACCGCGCCCTTCGTCGCGCCATGGAACGCTACCCCTTCCCCGGCGGCGGCTACACCCGCGAGGAACGGAGCGGGCGCTATCCCGACGACCAATTCGACGAGGGATTCCGCGACCTCGACGAGGCGCAGGCGGCCCTGGACGTCGCCATGGCCCGGAACCCGAACGACGACGAGAAGCAACTCATCTGGCTACTGGAGGCATCGCTTCGGTACGGCCGCGGCAAGATGGAGATCGACCAACTCGAGCAAACGGGGCGCATCGACGAGGCCCGCGCAAGGGTAGCTGAACTGATGGATTACCTCGAGGCCTGGGACGGGCGCGGCATCGTTTACGACAGCTCCTTCCTGCGCATGGGCCTCGAACGGCGCTTCTCCGGGCGGCCGGGCGACGCACCCATCAAGAAGCATCCGGTGGAAGACAACCGGGTTTACGAGTTCAAGGACTACGTCACCGGCGGCCCTGAGTAGCGGTCGGCGCCCAATCGAATAAGAATCGTGATCGTGTAGCCCGCCGCCGATGGCCGGGCAATCGTCGCTGTTCGCGGGAGGAGGGATGGGGTAAACATATGACGGCGCTGGACTACGGGGTGGTCGTCGCCTATTTCGTCCTTTCCATCGGCCTGGGCTTGTGGTTCGTGCGCAAGACGGGCGAGATGAAGAGCCTCAGCCATTTCTTCCTCTCGGGACGCAACATGCCCTGGTGGCTCCTGGGCACCTCGATGGTGGCCACCACCTTCGCCGCCGACACCCCCATCTTCGTGTCGAGCGTCACCGCCGAGTTCGGCATCTATTTCAACTGGATCTTCATGCCCCTGGTCTTCACGGCCACCCTCACCACCTTCTTCTTCGCCCGGCTCTGGCGGCGCTCCGAAGTCATGACCGACGTCGAATTCCTCGAGCTGCGCTACCCGGGCCCGGCCGGCCGCTTCCTGCGGGGATTCAAGGCCCTCTACCAGGGTTTGCTGGTGAACTCGCTGGTGGTCGGCGTCCAGCTCATCGCCATCGGCACCATCGCCCAGACCGTCATGGGATTCGAGAATCCCCACACCGCCATGCTCGCCGGCGCCGCCGTCTCCCTGCTCTACGCTTTCTTCGCGGGGTTCGCCGGAGTCGTCATCACCGACTTCTTCCAGTTCATCATTGCCATGCTGGGCTCGCTCCTGCTGGCGGTGTTCGTCCTGATGGCGCCGGAAGTGGGAGGGCTCTCGGGACTGGTCGAGAAGCTCTCCGGCGGCGTCACCCAGCAGACCCCCGAGGGCCCGGTCGTCCTGCCCATCCTGCAGATGGTCCCCGGCACCGACACGCCCTACATGACCATCGGACTCATGATGATCCCCCTGCTGATCACCTGGTGGTCGGTGGTCTATGGCGGCACCGAGCCCGGCGGCGGCGGCCAGGTGGTCCAGCGCATGCTCGCCGCCAAGAGCGAGGCCCACGCCGCCGGCGCCAGCCTGTGGTTCAACATCGCCCACTTTGCCCTGCGCACCTGGCCCTGGCTCCTGGTGGGCCTCGCCGGCGTCGTCCTGTACCCCCAGACCGAAGACTGGCAGCTCATCTACGGCCAGGCCATCCGCGACCTGTTGCCGCCGGGCCTCCGGGGCCTCATGGTGGCCTCCTTCTTCGCCGCCTTCATCTCCACCATGGAGACGCGGCTCAACCTGGGCGCCGCCTATCTCGTCAACGACTTCTACCACCGGTTCCTGCGACCCGGCCGTTCCGACGCGCACTACGTTGCCGTCAGCCGCGCCGCCACGGTACTCCTGGCCGTTCTGCCCCTGGCCATCCCGTACCTGTTCGGCGGCAGCATCGTGCGCGTCGTCATGTTCTGGATGGAGATTACCGCCGGCACAGGGCTCGTCTTCATACTCCGGTGGTACTGGTGGCGCGTCAATGCCTGGAGCGAGATCAGCGCCATGGTCGCCGCCTTCGTCTACAGCATCGGCCTCCTCATCGTGCACTACGGCAACGACATGGCGGCCTTCCGGGCCGTGCCGCCCTGGGAAGAGCTCGTCAACATCCTCATCGTCACGATCCTCACCACCGTCACCTGGGTCGCCGTGACCTTCCTGACGCCGCCCACGGATCGCGATGGACTTCGCACGTTCTACCGCAAGACCCGACCCGCCGGACCGGGCTGGCGCGCCGTGGCCGCCGAACTGCCCGAGGCCGTTACGGGCTCGCCCGACAGCATCCGCGCCTCCTTCATCGGCTGGGCGAGCGCGTCGGTGCTCCTTCTCTCGGTGTTCTTCGGAACGGGCAAGCTGCTCCTCCTCGACTTCTTCTGGGGAGGCATTCTGATGGCGATATCCGCGGCAGCCCTCATCGTGCTGCTCACCGTTATCCGCCGGGTGTTCGCCTAGGAGGAGGCTCGACATGGAGTGGTCTCACCTCACGTCGGAAGACCTGGCCGCCGCCGCGCGCGACGTTGGCGTCTGCGTCGTGCCCCTGGGCGTGCTCGAACACCACGGACCTCACCTTCCCCTGGGCACCGACGTGCTCCTTGCGCACCACATCGCGCGCCTCGCGGCCGAACGCGAACCCGCCGTGGTGTTTCCGGCCCTGCCCTTCGGCAAAGTCTACGAAGCCACCGCCTTCCCGGGAGCCGTCGCCCTTCGCCCGGGCCTGCTCCTCGAGCTCGCCGAGAACGTCTTCGACGAGATCGGCCGGAACGGGTTCCCCAAGATCCTCCTGTTCAGCGCCCACGGCGGCAACAGCGCCTGGGTCCGATTCGTCGTACAATGCAACATCGCCGCCGACAAACCCTACACGCTTTACGCCGTGGAAGACCTCATCGCCCCGGACCGCGTGTCCGAACACGAAGCCATCTGCCCCATCCCGACCCACGAACACGCGGGCGTCATCGAGACGAGCCTCGCCCGGGCGCTGTTCCCCGACCGGGTGCGCGAAGACCGCATCCCCTCGGAAGCCGCCGAACCGCAGGGCCGGCTGAGACACCTCCAGGGCCTCTTCACCGCCGTGTCGTGGTACGCCGACTTTCCCGACCACTGCGCGGGCGACGCCGGTCGGGCCGGCCGCGAAATGGGGGAGAGGCTCCTCGACTTGTACGTCGACAGCCTCGCCCGGCGCATCGCCGCCGTCAAGGCGGACGACACCGCCCCCGCGCTGCGCCGCGAGTTCCTTCGCCGAGCCCAGCGCCCCGCCGACCCCTAACAGAGGCCGCGGAACCGCCTCGGAACTACCGCTTCTCCTCGAAGTAGTGGGCCTCGATCATGGCGCAGGTCGTGTGGTAGATGGCGATGTGGGCTTCCTGAATCACCTTGGTCGAGTCGCCCGGCGCCTTGATGGCGATGTCGGCGATGCCGGCCATCTTGCCCCCCTTTGGACCGGTCAGCGACACGGCGGTCGCTCCGACGGCCTTGGTCACGGCCAGGGCCATGAGGCAGTTCACCGCGTTGCCCGAGGTCGAAATGCCGATGAGCACGTCGTTGGGACCCAGCAGCCCGTAGGCCTCCTGGGCAAAAGCGACGTCGCGCAGGGGCGAGTCGTTCTCCACCGCCGTCTTCAATGACCCGTTGAACCCCAGGGCGATGGCCGGCAGCCCCACCTCGAGGTGCTGGGCCAGGTCCTCGCCGTGGGGCAGACCCCGAAGCCGGTGGGCGAAATCCGGCGGCACGGGCCGTTTTCTCTCGAAACTCTTGAGCAGCTCCCCGGCGATGTGCATGGCGTCGGCGTTACTCCCGCCGTTGCCGCAGAGCAGCAGTTTCCCGCCGTTGTCGTAGGTCCGAACCAGGGCCTCGTGAAGCAGCAGGATCGAATCCACACAGTCCTTGAGGTCGGGCCGGCGGGCCAGCATCCCGTCGAGGATCTCCTGCTCCACCGGTGTCAGCGAACGTATCATCATGAGAAAGGTCTCCAATCAATGAAGGATCGCGCCCGGAGGCCGCAACCTGCCTCCGCCGCGAATCGGAACCCGTGCCGCCGAAAGAAAAGATCGCCGGCGGATTCCGGGGAAGTTATTTCTCGAGCCCGCGCAGCAGGGCCAGCAGGAAATCGCGGTTGTCGGCCGACAGGTACCGCATGGTTCCGCCCATCCGCGCGAAGCTCTTGTTGTACCGCAGGTAATAGTCGGGGTTGTCGGCGGGCGGCTCGCCCCGTTGCCAGTCCCAGTGCGACTCCGCCAGGTCCACCACCACCATCAGGTGGTTGTCGATGCGCCGTCCCTCCTGGATCGCCAGGTTCTGGGCCATGGACAGGGATTTCTCGAAGATCATCGGCGACATCACCGCCGAGCCGATGGACAGGTACACCCCTCCGTCCAGGCGCGTCACGCCGTGGGCGTAGGTGAGGAAATCGCGCTGGGCGGCCCGGCCCAGGGCGGCGCAGTGGTTCATCGGATGTACGTAGATGATGTCGTGGCCGATCATGGGGTGGCCCGTGAAGGGCACGTTGAGCCGGTATGCCGCCGACTGAAGCCCAAAACGCTTGAACGGATGGGGCACACCCATCCAGCCGGACTCGAGCCCGAAGGTCCGGATCGCGCCCAGGAGGTCCGCGGCGGCGGCGGCCTTGTCGGGGTCGCTCTCCAGACCTCCGATCACGGTCTCGCGCAGATCCTCCTCCGACGGGATCGTGAGCCCCTCGTTCTCGACGAGGGCCCCCACGGCTTCTCCATAGCCGAGCCCTTCATAGGCACCCACTAGCAACGCAAGGTTGATGTAGAACCCCGTCTCGTGCCAGATCCCGAACTGGCCCTGCGCCACGTTGCTCCGCACGTCCTCGCTGCTTTCCCCGAGATAGGCGAACTCCCAGTCGTGGATGATGCCCGCCCCGTTGGTAGCGAGATGGGTCAGCCAGCCGTCTTCAATCAGCTTGATCAGCACGGGGGAGAGGCCGTTCTTGATGGTATGGGCGCCGAAAGCCAGCATGCGGGCCGCCCCTTTTTCGCGCGCTTCCCGAATGCGCTCCACCGCCTCGTCCACGACGGCCTGGCCCCGGGCGTCGAACCGGCGCGGTTGCGCGGTCACGGGCACGTGGTCCCGCTCGATCCGGACCTTGTTCTTCCGCTCCACCAGGGGCTTGATGTGCAGGTCCCGGCGGTTGAGCTGCGTAAATGGCATGGATTGCTTCCCGTCCTGCTTTCGAATCGTCAGAAAGTGAACTCGACGGTGACGATCTTCTTCTTGCCCACCTTCAAATTGAGCGAATCGCCGTTGGGCTGGAGCTCGCGCTGCCGTTCCTCATTCAAATTGGTCAGCCACGCCGCCCGGATCGGCTGAAACGTCCGCAAGGTGCCGATTACTCCCTTGTCCGTGGGATTGAACAACCGCACGATGTACGAGTCGGGCCGATCCTCCGCCCGTTTCAGCGCCGTCATCTGGAGGTTCTCCCCCGAGATCTCGAGGAAGCTCATGCTCTTCGGCAGCGTGCCCTTGTGCGCCCCCGCCTGAGCCGGTTCCAGCGGCAGGTTCAAGTCCTCCGCCTCCTCGTACACCCCGTGGGTCCAGTCGCCCGCGTGGGGGTAGATGGCATAGGTCCACTCGTGCCGGCCCGGACACTGGCTCAGCTCCATCTCGGGGTGGATCTCCCAGCGGTCGATGACGGGCGACTGGCGGAACGTGAAGGCCCGCAGCAGCGTAAGGGCAACCGGCCGCTCCGCCGTGTCCATCGCCTCGTACTCGCGAATCCCCGTGTTCAACAGGGCGAGGCCCAGCTTCCCGTCGGAAATGTCGACGAAACGGTGCATGGGATACTGAGGATTCGGCTTGCCGTAGTAGGCGGACTCCGGTTTCACCGTAATGTCGCGCGAGATCACGTCAAAGCTCGCTTCGGCGTCGGTTTTGTCGGCGTTGAGCCGGCTCGGAAAGACCACCCGGAGCCGATGGTTCCTGCACGTGTTCTCGAGGGAAGTCGTGATGTCCAGGCGCCGCGCCCCCGCGCGAAGCGTGAACCGGCTGGTCACCACCAGCTCCTTCAATTCCCGCGACCGCGCCGTGTGGTTGTCCACCGGGTCGCGGTACGTGGCGTCCATCTCGTGCTCCAGCCCGGCCGGGATCCGAAGGAAGTAGTCCACCCGCATTCGCGCCGACAGCGGTCCCGCCTCCTCGAGCTGGATCGAGCAGGGGAATCCGTGCGAGGTCAGCGTCTGGTTCACGTCGGGCTCCATGTGGACCCACGAATGGCCCGTCTCGCCCGTATCCTCGAGGTAATGCAGCCCCGTGTAGGTGTGCTGGGTCGCCTTATGCGTCAGGTCCAGCGTGCCGTCGCTGTTGAAAACCACCCGCAGATGCTCGTTCTCGAGCACGTTCCGTTCCGGCGCCAGCGTTCCCGGCAGGTACTCCTCCTGCTCCTGCCGCACCAGGTGATAGGTCTTGTAGCCCAGGGCGGGAACGTCCTCGACCTCGATGTGGCACCGGATGCGCTCGGACCGCAACTCGAGCGAAATGTCCTGCAGGTTCCGCACCAGCGTGCCCCAGGGATACCGCTCCATGGCCTGCACCCGGACCGGTTCGCCCTCGGGCGTCTGCACGCCGAAGCCGAAGTAACCGGTGCGGTCCGGCAGATCGATGTGGCACGAGATCACGCCGCTCCGCGGGAAGGGACAGGGGTTGAACACGGTGAGAACCACGTCGTTTTCCGTCAGGTCGCCGTTGTCGATCCGAAGCTGAATGTTGCCCATGCCGCGCCGGGCCACGCCCTCGGAAATCACGTCGATCTGGTCCGCCCGATGGATAAAATCCTTCTCCATCAAGTCGACGCCCGCCCCGCAGATGGTGTCGTGGGGGTGGTTCTTGAGCAGAAGCTTCCATGCCCGGTCCAGGGCGCTGCGCAGGTACTCTCCGCCCACCATGGACCCGACGGTGCTCCAGGGTTCCGCCCGACGCTGCAGGTTGTTCTCGTTCCGCGCGTTGGCCCGCTTGATCCGCGTGCGGGCGCTGATGACGTCGCCGAAGAGGTGGGTCCACTTGCCCGTGGCGCCGGGGTCGCGGCTCTCCCCGCGGATCGTGAACAATTCGCGATCGCCGAGGGCCTCCTTCATCAGCCCCATGTATTCCTCGAGGCTCAACTGCTTGATCGTGTGCTCCGGAAGCATCTCCTGGCACATCCGGATGATCTCCGGCTCCCGCGGGTCCGGGCTGCTCGTGTCGAACCCCTGCATGCAGGCGATGTGCTCGGTGGTGAAATGCTGCGACTCGTCCTGGACCAGCTTCTGCAGCATCGGCGGGATGAGGTCCCGGTTCCACTGCTTCCGGCTCGGGTCGAGGATGTAGTAGTGCGAGCGATCCTTGTCCTCGTCGCACAGGCGGAAGGGGCAGGCCCCGCGGTTCCAGTCGTACCACCACTCGTCGCGGCTCATGCCGTAGACCAGCATGCGGTACACGTAGAAATAATAGCTGAACCGGCTCAGGGCGCCGAAACGCATCCCCACCAATCGGGACCCGTCCGGCCCCTCCATCAGGAACTCGCTGTTGGGCGTGTTGATGCCCCGATAAAAGATGATGGTGTCGATGTCGAAGCCCTGGTAGATCTGGGGCATCTGCGACGTCTGACCGTAGCTGAAGGGGGTGTAGCCCACCTTGCTGATCCGGCCGAGCGACCCCGCCACCCGATGGCCCACCACCAGGTTCCGAACCAGCGACTCGCCGTTGACGATGTATTCCTCGGGGAGCGAGTACCACGGACCCACCACCAGCCGACCCGCCTGCACCTGGCGTTCGATGACCGGGCGCATCTCCGGCCGAAGCTCGAGGTAGTCCTCGATTCCGACGGTCTGCGAGTCGAACGTGAACGAACTGAAATCGGGATTTTCCTCGAGAATGCGCAGCAATTCATCCATGAACTCCACCAGGAGCAGCCGCGTCTCTTCAAAGGGATAAACCCATTCCCGGTCCCAGTGCGTGTTGCAGATGACGTGGATTGTCTTGCGTTCCCCTGACATGCGTTGTCCCTTTTATCATGATCTCGGAGTAATCGGCGGATCATACCACGCCCCCCCGGGAAAAGCATCCGAACCGGGCCGCCGGCGGCCGGAGACGGCCTTCCGGCGTACGGCGCCGAGCTCGCTACCGCGCGTACTCCAGCGACCGGGCGCGGGCTTCCGCAAACGCCGCCACGGCGTCGGCTTCCACCGAACGGCCCTCCGCGGCGAGCTGGCGCGCTTCGGCCATGAGGCGCGTCACTTCCGCCAGGAGCCAGTTCTGGCGGCTGTACCCGTTGGCGTTGCCGTTCGATCCGATGAGGTACTTCGCCGTGAACTCCCCGCACTGGGCCAGCATCTCCTCGAGGGGCTCGAGGAAAGGCTCGCCCCGCTCGTGCTCCACGATGCACAGGAGCCGCACCAGCCGCGCCAGCCCGGCCGCGGCGGGGATGGCGACGCGGGTAGACAGAACCCCCTCGTGGTGCTGCTGCTCCAGTTCCGGGAGCAGGGCGAGGAGCGCCAGGAATCCGCGGCGGTCAATGCCCGTGTTTCCCTTCCCCAGGTCGGAGAGGATTTTCGTAAGGTCGGCGGGGAGGACCTTCTGAAGGTCCTTCGACTCCAAGAGGCTGCGGGCCTCCGCGGAGGCGCGACGCCGGGCCGCATCGACCAGCATCGTCCCGCCCTTCCCGCTCAGGTATACCGGTTCTTCATCGACCTGCAGCGTCAGACGCTCCCCGTCCAGCGCCGGCAGCGGGCGCGGATTGTTCCGGCCGTCGGTGAGCTCGAGGTCCGAGACGCCGTGGAGCGGAAGCTCCAGTTCCTGCGCACCGCCGTCGGACCACAGAGCCACAATCCAGCCGACCCGGCTCCGCAGGACGTGCGCCCGGAGGCCCGAATCCATGTCCAGTTCGCCCACATACGCCGCGCCGCGAAGCCGGTGGGCCAGGCCGCACAGGAAGACGTATCCCGAGCCGAAGTCCGTCCCGTTCAGGATCTGTCCGGCGTCGAGGGTGGTTTCCGCGTTCAACGAAAGGTTCGTCACCACTTGTCGGCTCGACGGCGCGAAAGGCTGGGTCACGTTCGACCGGACAGGACGGTGCAGGGACACCAGTTCCATTCCTTCGTAGCCGGCCCGCTCGGCCGCGTCCCGGAGCTCTCGAAGCGCATCGACGGTGGGCGATCCGCTGGCAAGAACCACGGCGGAAGCGTGGGTCCCGGCGCCGGTCGACAGGAGCTCTTCCAGGCTCTTGACGTCGGAGGCGACGAGGGCCACGGGGGCGCGCGACTTGCTGCGGGCCAGGGCCGCGGCCACCGGCGCCGCGCTGCGGGACGCCGCCCCGGGTTCCAGTTCCCAGCGGAGCACGCCGTCGCCGAGCTGTTCCGACAGGCGCTCGACCAGCGACTCGGGCTGTTCGAGGCGCGCCAGCGGCAGGGCCACCACGACCTGCAACCCGTGGGCGCGGGCCCGTTCGACCTGCGCCGGCAGGTCCGGCAGACCGGCGCTGAGGCGCACCGCGCGACCGGGAATCGAAGCCACCGCCAGCAGCATCGCGTCGTCCACCGGCCCCGTGACGTGAGCCGAGATGGGGAAGGGCTGCCCGGCGGCGGGGCGGTCGATGCGGCAGAAGGTCTGCTCGAACCGCGTGACTTCATTCCCTACGCTCACCGTGAATCGCGCGCGGTACCGGTCCCGTTCCAGTGCCACGGCGGGCAGCGCAGTCCAATGGGCCCCAGCCTCGCTCAGCGTCAAAGGTCCGACGGCGAGGGTGAAAGGATCGCCGTGCTCGCCGTCGATCTCGACCTGCACCGTGGCACGGCCTTCCTCCGGGGCGGCCACCTCGAGCACCAGGGGCTCGTCCACATACGCGAAAGGGAGGGGTTGATCCGGCGTCAGGCTGACCTCCACCGGGGGGGCGGTCAGCAGCGCCGCGGCCATCGCCAGAGCGAACATAGTCCTAAAGATCCGCGAGGAACGGGTTGGATCGGCGCTCTTCGCCGACGGTGGTGGCCGGTCCGTGGCCGCTGTAGACGACCGTTTCGTCCGGCAGGACCAGCACCTTCGACCGGATCGAGTTCAGCAACTGTTCGTAATCGCCGCCGGGCAGATCGGTCCGCCCGATGGATCCCGCAAAGAGGACGTCTCCCCCCAGGACGAATCCGTCCGCCACCAGGATGACGTGCCCCGGCGAGTGGCCCGGAGTATGGCGCACCTCAAGCTCCACCGCACCCACCGTCACCACGTCGCCCTCCTCCAGAAACCGATCGGGGTCGGGTGACGGGGGAAAGGGCACGCCGAACATGGCCCCCTGGTCCGGCAGCGACCGCAGCAGGGGCAGGTCGGCGGCATGACAGAGCAATTCCGCCCCCGTGAGATCCTTGAGGGGGCCGTTGCCGCCGCAGTGGTCGCAGTGGCAATGGGTGTTCACGATGGCGCGGACGCGGTAGCCCTCGAGGGCCTGCGTCAAGGCCGGGGGCGCTTCCCCCGCATCCACTATCAGCGCTTCGCCGCCGTCCCGCAACACGTAGCAGTTGGTCATGAAGGGCGTGAGCGCGAAACTGAGCAGTTCCAACAGGTTTCCTCCCAATGGGTTAAGATGCTACCCACCCGTGCCGGGCGAATCAAGCAAGCTTTCCCCCCTTCATAGGCTCCGTCCCGAGCGCGGCCCCTCGCCGTTGCGGCCTGTCTGTCCGGTCGCGTATAATATGCGCGTCACGTACGTCCCGGCGCCGATGCGCCGGAGCCCCCTCAGTCGAAGTCCCCTCGCCCCGTCGCCCGCAAGCGCCGCCCTTGTGCCCATCCCGCTGGAGCCTCCCGGCCGGACGCCTTTCTTTCCCTTTCCCGGGAACCGCTCCGCGCGACAAACCCATCCCGAAGTACGGAGATCCTCCATGCTCACGAACGTGGAACCGCCCCCCAAGTCCCTGCACGATTACGCCGCCGTCGTCGGCGAAGAAGTGATTGATCGGATCCGCCAAGAGGCCGAGCCTTTGAAGGGCGCCCGTGTCCTCCACATCAACGCCACCGCCTACGGAGGCGGCGTGGCGGAGATCCTGCAGACCCTGGTGCCGCTGATGCGGGACGTGGGACTCGAGACCGACTGGCAGGTGATCGTGGGCGAGAACCGCTTCTTCAACGTCACCAAGGCCTTTCACAACGCCCTCCAGGGCCAGAAAGTCGAGTTCGACGACGAAATGCGCGAGGTCTACCTGCGCAACAACGAGATCAACGCCGGGCTGCTCGAAGGTGAGTACGACTTCGTCGTCATCCACGACCCCCAGCCGGCGGCCATGCTCCACTATGCCGGCCGCAGGGGCGGCAAGCACTGGATCTGGCGCTGCCACATCGACACCTCGACACCCTTCCTCCCTGTGCGGGATTTCCTCCGACCCTACATCCTCGAATACGACGCCGCCATCTACACCATGGAGCAGTACGTGGGCGAGGGGATGGACTTCAAACACCTCTTTCTCATCGCCCCGTCCATCGATCCCCTCTCCGAAAAGAACCAACCCATGGACCTCGCGGAAGCGCAGGCCGTCGTGGCCCGCCATCGCATCGACACCCACCGGCCGCTCCTCGTGCAGGTCTCTCGGTTCGACCCGTGGAAAGACCCCCTGGGCGTCATCGACGCCTACCGCATGGTCAAGCAGCACATTCCCGAGGTGCAACTCGCCCTGGTCGGGTCCATGGCTTCCGACGATCCCGAGGGCATGGTCTACTACGCCCGCACCCTGCGCCGCGCCGGCGAGGACTTCGACGTCAACGTCCTGTCCAACCTCGACGGCATCCACAACCGCGAGGTCAACGCCTTCCAGACGGCCGCCGACGTGGTGATCCAAAAATCGACCCGGGAAGGGTTTGGACTGGTGGTCACGGAAGCCCTCTGGAAGGGAAAGCCCGTGGTAGGAGGCAACGCCGGCGGCATCCCGCTTCAGGTCATCGACGGCGAGACCGGGTTCCTCGTAGACACCATCGACAAGTGCGCGGAATCCATCCTCTTCTTACTCCAGAATGCGGACCGTGCCCAGGAGATGGGGACCCGCGCCCGGGAGCATGTGCGACAGAACTTCCTTTCCACGCGCCACCTCAGCGACTACCTGCGCATGTTCGGCGACCTGGCCGGACACAAGGCTTCCCGTCGTGTCGCCGCCGCGTAGCCCTTGGGCGCGTCAGTGATCGTGGCCGTGGTCGTCGCCGGGAGCGGCGTGGGCCTCGTAGTGCTCTTTCAAAATGTCCCGGCCGAAATCGCCGTCGAAGTCACGCCACACCGTGTGGATGTGGTTCGCGTTGTTCTGGGTGTTGTCGTATTCGATGAGGAAGGTGGGACCCTGGATCCGGTAGTAGTGGCCCTGGCCCTGCTCAAGACCGCCCATCCAGGCGAATTTCACGGCGTCCAGCCCCGCGGCCCGGATCTTCGCGAGCCGCTCTTCCGCCAGTTCCGCCGGCTGGGCATCGGCGTACTCCCGGATGAGCGACAGAAGCAATCCCTGCTGGTCCTCGTTCATATCCGCGTACGCAAGGCCCCGATCCTCCTGGATCGACGCTTCCCGCTCCGCCCCCGTCAGAATTTCCCGCGGCGCCGTGTCGCTTAGCACCGCCGTCCCGCGTTGACCGTCGTCCAGGGACTTCACCAGCGCCCGCGCCAGATCCTCCTCCGCCGCCAGGGCGCGCGTGCCCTGCATCGGGCCCTGCTGCACCTCCGCAGGGTTGGCCCCGAGAAACTGGGAAGGTCCAGTTGAGCGAGATGTGGTGACCTTCGTACCGAAGTCCCCACGGGTGGTCGTCGGAGGGCTCGCCGAACACGGCCACGTCGTACAGTTCCGGGTCGCGCCAGTCCCGTCCCTCGAGGGCCCGCAGCACTTCATCCAGGGCCCGAATGGTCTCCGTCTTCTCGAACCCCTTCCGGCTCAGCGCCGCCCGCATCACGTCGAGCGCCTTTTCCTTCTGGTCCTCCCGCATCTTCTTGAACGACAGCCCCGGCCGTTCGCGCGGCACGTAGTGCCAGTCCAGCCGCGCCTCGGAATTGAACGGAAGCTGCGCCTCCTCCCGTTGTTCGGGATCCAACGATTCCAGAAATTCCCGAGCGGCCTGCACCAGCGACGGTGACGACGGCTCCGCGGAGGAGGCGGGTTCAGCACACATCAGGAAGACTCCCAGCACCGCAACGGCATTGAATGGCATGATATTCACACCTTGTGGCGGGACACGACCGGAACGCGCCGACACGACGAGACAAGGGGCCCCGTCTACGCTTCACCGCGACCAGACTACCCGACGGCCGACAGGCGTGCAAGTCCGCTCCGCGTGCTCCCGAGGCGGGCCGATGCCGAGGAGCGCTCGGACCCGGTCTTGACCGCGCAAACGAAGGTCCCGCCGTCGTTACGGGCAGCGCCCGGAGGGTCGTTTGCGGCGGGATTGCTTTACCCGGAAAATCTGCTAAAATGAACGAAGTCAGGCCGTGCGCGACAGCCCCCGCGGTGACGTCGGAGCCCGCCGCGGAGCGCCTGAGTCCACTTTGGTCCAACCTGCCCGGGAGTGTCCCTCCAACTGGCCAGA
>CAYVOE010000060.1:0-16469 GCA_964452795.1 uncultured Nitrospiraceae bacterium | reverse complement strand
GCGCGCCGGCAGGCGCCCCGCGCCCCGGCGGGGGGCGCGGCGGCCGAGCGGACCCCCCCCCGGCCCCCCCTACCCCGGGGGAATCAGAGGGGGTGGCGTGCCATGCGATTTTGCCGAAAGCAACTGAACTGGAGGATTGCCGGGTTCCTGGCGGTTCCCCTGATTCTCGCCGGGTGCGGGGGCACCGGTACCCTCGATCCTCCGGCGACGCCCGGCACGGCCGAGCAGCTCGAGAACACGGTCTGGCGGATTGGACAAGGCGAGATGACCTTTCTTTCCAACGGCCACGTGGTCTATACAGATCCGGAAAATGGAACCTTGCAGGGAAGCTATACCGTGACGGAAGGCGTGGTGGTGGCCATGGTGCGGCCGCTGCCGCCGATGCGGGCCACCTGGGACGGGGCCCGTCTTACAGTAGAAAACGTAGGCGAAGTGGAGCGAATCGGGACGGCGCCGTGAGCATCGCTTTCGAAATGCAGCTCGCCCATCGCTTGAAAGTGGAGCCGTGATGCTGGAAACGTTGCGCGCGTATGACAATCAGACCGTGGAGCTTAAGTCCGGGCGGGGGAGCGTGCTGATCCCTCCCAGGCTGAACGGACGCATCTTCTGCCAGTTCGACGGGGAGTTGATCCACCGGCTCGACGCGGAAGCCCTCCTGAACCCCTCTCCTTCGGAGTACAACAACCTCGGCGGCAACTCGCTGTGGCCCGCGCCAGAAGGAGGGGACTTCGCATTCAATTACCTGCCCGGGAGCGACGAATGGGTGGTCCAGGACGGCATCGCCAGGGCCGTTCCCAGCGTGTCGTGCAACGGGGCCCAGTGCGCCCTCGTCGAGAAGCGAATCTCCCTGACGAACCGCCGCGGCGTGGAGGTTCGCCTGGGCTATCGCCGCCTCGTCTCGGTGCCCGACCGGGTGCCGCTGCCCGAGGGCTACGACGTGGACGGCCTGTGCTACCGCACGGAGGACATTTTCGAGCCTCTGGGCGACTACAGCGCCGACGACGTGCTCCTGGCGCCGTGGTCCCTCGAGCAGTTCCCCGGCGCCGACGGCATCGTGGCCTTCGGCAAAGTGGGCCGCGACGACGAGCCGCTGAACTTCGACTTCTACGGCTCGCCCGACGAGCGCATCGAGCGGCGCCGCGGCCAGTTCACCTTCCGGCTCGGCGGTTCCGACCGTCACCAGATCGGTGTGAAGGTCTCGTCCCGGCCCGAGCTCATCGGCGCCCTCGATACCCGGCGATCGCTCCTGTTTCTCCGTCGCACCCAGGCCCTGGACGGTGTATACTTCAACATCGCCGACAACGAGCAGGCCGGAGGGCCCTTCTCGGCTGCCGACCTCTACAGCATTTTCAACGGCGGCTCGCTGGACTTCTTCGAATTGGAGACCGTGGGCGCCATGCGGGTCATCGACGGGCGGCTCGCCGTGGGCATCCTGCCGTCGCAGACCGTGATCCTGAAGGGGGCTCTCCGGGAGCTCGTGCGTTACTTGTCGGAGCAGGAAGGACTGCACCTCGAAGAGTCCGTCGCTCCGGCCATGGCCTGACAACGGAAGTGGGAGGGGGCATGCGACTCGATCTTCTCGACTGGTCGGTTATTGTCGCATCGTTGACGTTTTCGCTGGTCGTCGGTGTCTACTACACCAAGCGCGCCAGCACCAGCCTCAGCGAATTCTTCGTCGCCAAGGGCAGCCTGCCCTGGTGGCTGGCGGGCACTTCGATGGTGGCCACCACCTTCGCCGCCGATACGCCCCTGGTGGTGTCCGGACTCGTCCGAAAAGGGGGCATCTACGAGAACTGGCTGTGGTGGAGCGCCCTCATGGGCGGCATGCTCACGGTGTACTTCTTTGCGGGCCTGTGGCGCCGGGCCGGGCTCATCACCGATGTCGAGTTCGCCGAGCTGCGTTACGAAGGCCGATCGGCCGCCGCCCTGCGCGCCTTCGGAGCCGTCTACTCCGGCATCATCACCAACTGCGTCGTCATGGGCTGGGTCATCCTGGCCATGAGCAAGATCCTGCACGTGATGATGGGCTGGGACAAGGTGTTCTCGGTCAGCATCCTGGTGGTCCTGACCCTCTCGTACACCGTACTCTCCGGCTACTGGGGCGTGGTGGTGACCGACTTCTTCCAGTTCGGCCTTGCCTTGTTCGGCTCCTTTGCCCTCATGATCATCGTGTTCATGCAGCAGGGCGGGCCCACCGAAATGGTCTCGCAAGTGCTGGCCGCCCCCGGCGTCGAGCCCAGCGTGCTCCATTTCGTACCGAACCTCCGCACGGCGTCCCGGCTGGTGGCCATCACCTTTATCGTCCAGGTCGCCGTGCTCTGGTGGGGAAGCGGCCAGGGCAGCGGCTATCTCGCCCAGCGCCTGTTCTCGACCAAGGACGACCGCCACGCCGCCAAGGCCTTCCTCTGGTTCAACATCGCCCAGTACATCATCCGGCCCTGGCCGTGGATCGTGGTCGGCCTGGCGTCGCTCGTTTACTTCCCGCTTCAGGCCGGCGAGGACCACGAGCTCGCCTACCCCAACATGATCGCGACCCTCATGCCCACGGGCCTGCGGGGGCTCATGGTGGCGTCCCTCTTCGCCGCGTTCATGAGCACCCTGAGCACCCAGCTCAACTGGGGCGCGTCCTACCTCGTCAGCGACATCTACCGGCGCTTCATGGTCAGGAACGCCCCCGAACGCCACTACGTCAACGTCTCCCGGGTCGTCATGATCGGCGTGATGTTGCTGGGCGCCCTCGCCGCGTGGCAATCGGAAAGCGTGGCCCGGGTGTGGGTCTACCTCATGACCATCGGCGCCGGCGGGGCCTTCGTAGGACTCCTGCGCTGGTACTGGTGGCGCGTCAACGCCTGGGCCGAGATCAGCGCCATGGTCGCCTCCCTGATCCTGGCCAACGGCAACCTGTTCTTCATCCCCCTCGACAAGCTCGGATGGATCTCGCCCGGCCTCATGGAACGGATCGACTTGTTCTACCACCCCGACACCTACGCCGTCCGCATCGTATTCATCATCGTCGTATGCACGGCCATCTGGATCGCCGTCATGTACGCCACGCCGCCCGTCTCCCAGGCACAGCTCGAACAGTTCTACCGCAAGGTCCGTCCCGGCGGATGGTGGGGACCCATCTCCCGCACCTGTCCGGAAGTGCGCACCGCCTCGGTACTTCGCGGCTGGACGGGCTGGCTTGCCGGCACCCTCTGCGTATACACCGGCATGTTCGGCGCCGGCTACCTGTGCATCGGCCGCTATCCGGCAGCTCTCCTGTCCATCGCCTTGAGCATTGTCACCGGGGCCTACATGATCCGCAGCATGCCCGGCGGCGCGGAACCGGTGCCCGACCCGACCCCGCTGGCTCCGGAGCCGCTGCAGGAGTAAAGGTCTGCCCACGAAACCCGGAGAACCGGCGCGCAGGGTCCGCCCCTGCGCGTCAGCGGTTCATCCCACCCCCGTGTAGCGGTGGCGGTAGACGATGGGCGTGATGCCCTGGTGCTTCTTGACCATGTTCGTGAAGTGAGCCGAGTCGCAGAAGCCCAGGTCGTGGGCGATCTCGGTGATGGACCGGCTCAGATCGAGCAGGTGGTTGCAGGCGTGCTGGACGCGCCGACGCTGGTAATAGGTCATGGGGCTCCAGCCGGTGGCTTCCCGAAAGATGGCGCTGAGGTGATCCGGACAGAACCCCAGCTCTTCCGCCAGCCGGCTCACGTTGAACGGCTCACACCGCAGGATGGCCTCTTCGATGTGCTCGAGGGCCTCCACGATCTCTTCCCGAAAGCCCAGGCCCACCTCGACGGCGCTCTGGCGCATGCACGACCGGCTCAACAGGATCAGCGCCTTCAGCAGGCTCGATCGTAGAAAGGTCAACGACGGTCGGGGCGCCATGGATTCGCGGCCGATGTCGGCCAGTTCGTGGTCCAGCGACGCCAGTTCATCTTCCGACAGCCGGAACTTCACGATCGGCCCGTCCTTGGGCTGCCGGAACAGGGCCGCCGCCAGGAACAGCGGCACCAGGCCCGTCTCGCGCCAATGGGCCATGAGGTCGTCCGCCAGCCACTCGGTCAGGTAATACAGATTGGTCTGGTGGAGCCCCTCCAGCCCGTAAATGGCGTGGGTCATCCCCGGCGCCAGCACGATGACGGTGCGCGGGTCGAGCTCTTCCGTGGCGTAGCAGGTGCGGTGCAGCGCCCGTCCCTGTCGGATGATCGAGATCTCGAAATGGGCGTGGGTGTGGGGGCGGTGATCCTGCACCTCGGGAACGTAGACCGGGCATCCGTAGTGCCAGCCCGGAAAATCGGCGTGGCCGGGAAGCAGGCAGCGGAAACTCCCCTTGCCGGTGATCCACGACCCGACGCGCACGGGCCGACTGGCGGACACGCCCACCACGTCCAGGGTTGACGTGTACAGCGGCGCGAAGTCCGCCATCAAGGGCGAGGATGTGGACGACATGGGACATCCCTTTCTGCACGCCTCAAGAAGCGTGATAGATCAGGAGGCAAGACTGTAAGCTGTCAACCGTCAGCACGTGCCGGTCCGGGGGGAGTGTCGCCTGCGATCGGCCGATCGAGTCGAAATCCGAGGTCGCCCAACCTCCGGAGCTTCTTCGGTTCGTACCGTCGTAAGCTCACCGCCCCGATGGGGGCACTTCAGCCCAGCCCCGAAGCCGCCGGCCCCGCCCGGAGGCGGACCCGCCTTGTGGCTCCGTCAATATCCGCGAGGAGACGGCGACCGCGCCCCTTCCCGGCGTACAATCGTGC
This sequence comes from uncultured Nitrospiraceae bacterium, assembly GCA_964452795.1. Lineage (GTDB taxonomy): Bacteria > Hydrogenedentota > Hydrogenedentia > Hydrogenedentales > SLHB01 > CAYVOE01. The sequence continues at coordinate 11,718 of CAYVOE010000060.1, read as the reverse complement.
ATCCGGGGAAGGCCGACCGGTCGGCCTTCCGCCTGCTGTCGGACCCGGACCGCGGCCCACCCTCCAGCTTCCGCGGCCATTATAGCAAACGCCGCCCCGCATGCCGCCGCGGCGATCCGTGGGTCGGTAACCGGTGCGCGCCTACGGCGGCGTCACCCGCACGCATTCCTCGCCTCCGATGACGAGTTTCTCACCGTCCCAGGTGCCCACAAAGGGCATGGTGTTCGCCACCGACGCGCGGACAATGCCTTCGTGGACCGTGTAGCTGCCCTCAAGCGGTTGCGGGGGGACGGGAAGCGGGGAATTCCCGCCCTTGGGCATGAACCGAAGGGCGCTCCCCGGGAGAAACTCGAGCGTCCCGCCGGAGGTGGTCCAGGAGGACCCTGCCAACTGTTCGGCGGTTCCGGCATGCTCGGGCGCTTCCGGCATCTTCCCCGAACCACCGCACGCGCTCGACAGGACCGCCGGCGCGAGACACAGCTTCATGTAGGTCAACGTCTTCCGCATATTCCTGCCTGTCCCTGTCTCCGGGGCGAGAGGCGGGGCCGGCGCGTGGTGTACGCGCGCGGCCCCGCGTCCCCCTGGGCCGAAGGCCGTCGCCCCGGCACCTCAAGCCGTATCGATGGGGATCAGCCCATGCCGCCTGAATAGGAAAGGTACTGTTCCCAGTTGATCTTGCCGCCGTCGATGGGCAATCCCGCCAGGCTCGAAGCGGGAAGGGTCGTCATGTCCGTGAGCGGGAACTTCTGCCCCTGCTTCACCCATTCGACATGTCCGTCCATGTACAGGACGTTGCTGCCGCCCGGCACATGATTGTACCGAGGGATGCCGCTGTCCCCGGCGCTGACGATGACCGAGAACCAGTTGTAGCCGTTGCTCCAGGCGTCCCACATCACCGGTATGGTGGATTGGGCCTGGGCGCCGGCCGCCGGATTGTTGATATCCGTGATGGTGAACCGTTCGATGCCCTCTTTGAGGCGCATGGCCGTGGCGGGCAACTTGCTGCCGTCGTCATCGGTGAAGGAGTCGCGCATCCACGGGAAGGGCGTGAAATCGTCGCGGCCGATGATGCCCTGTCCGTCGGCCCGGAAGTTGCCCCGCGTGAAGATGCAGGTGCCGTCCACGGCGAACAATTCGGCTTGCCGGGGTTCCCATTCGTCCATCCAGGTGCCTGTCCACGCACCCCACGATGCCATGAGCAGCACCCCCTGAACCTGGCTCATCTGGCTGGCCGTGCGGTACAGATAGGCCGTGTAGCAATACGAGACGGGCCACGACAGGATGCGGTGGAGGCACACCTGCTGCGCTTCCGTCTTGGGCCTCGAGTTCAGCCGTTCAATCTGGGCCACCACATCGGTCTCGATGCCGTAGGCGTTCCCCATGAAGTCGCCTCCCGCATCCGACGGGCAGCGTTTGATGCTCGGATCGGTCCAGTACTCCGGATACAGCGAGGTCGAGTCCACACCCATGATTACGTTGTTTTGATATACCGGATACCGGGGGATGGGCGGGAACTTGCCCTTGTTCTCTCCGGCGAACATCTTGAAGATGATGCCGAACTGCTTGAGGTTGTTCTGACACGACGCGCGATTGGCCGCTTCCCGCGCCCGGGCCAGGGCCGGAAGCAGGATGGCCGCCAGGATCCCGATGATGGCGATGACCACCAACAGCTCGATCAGGGTGAAACCTTTTTGCGTCTTCATCTCGGCGCTCCGTATTTGGCCACTATGAATTCGTGTGGCTTCCCGAAACAGGCGAACAAATGCCCACCCCAACCGCCGCACAGGGCCATCAAAAGCATTACACATCGACCCGTCGCCGGATTGACCCGTTTTCCGATGGATTTGTATGAATACGAGACGGACCGTCGTCGACCGCCGAGCGCGGGACGGGGCCGTCAGCCGGAACCGCGGCGTCTCGGGTTCGTACAAGACCGAGACCATTCTCCACAAGACTCGACCGGAGCTTCCGGGTCAAAATGCACCCTCGGAAACGGTCGGGCCGGCGGCTGGACCGGCTGGACCCCCACGCATTCACGAGACTCACGGGGAGGCGGTTGCGGTGATGACCTCGATGGCCCTATGGGGCGGGTTGCTCTGGGCGGCCCTGGCGGCGGCAGGCAACGGCTCCGCCCCCGAGCCCGTCTCTTTCTCGACGGACTCGTTCCTACTGGCCGTAGGGGCGGACGGGCGTGCATTGAGCCTTCAAGACCGGGCCACGGGGACGGAATACTGCGACGCAACGGCGGGGGCGCCCTTCGCGTATGTCCGGACGGGCGCGGGGGCCTTTCCCGCCGCTGCGGCCCGCAGAGACGGCGCGGACCTCGTTCTCGAATTCCCGGACGCCGGGGCCTCGGTCCGGCTTGAAGTCACCGCAGCGGCGCAACGCCTCGAGTTTGGAATAAAGGAGGTCCGGGGAGAGGGCATCGAGGAGCTGACCTTCGTCTGCGTGCCCCTGACGCTTCGAGGCGACCTCTCGGAACCCTTCGGCGTCAGCCCCCTGGCGCTCAACCTCCAGACCCTTTGTCCTTCGATCCCCGGCCTGTCCCCCGGCCTTCCGGGATTTACGGCGTATAAACGATTCGGCGTCGTCGGGGCGAAGGGGGCCGTCGTCGCGGCGCCCGTGTCCGAGCTGCGCGACGCGCTCAAGGACGCCGTAGAATCGGCGCCGGACCTGGTGGCTTCCCCCCTGGGCGGCCCCTGGGCCCTGGACGCCGCGATCAACCAGGGCTCTTACCTCATCGACACAGCGGGAATCACCGAAGAAAACGTCCACGACTGGATCGACGCCGCCCGCCGCGTGGGGGCCACCCAGATCGACCTCCACGGCGGCCATGCCTTCCGCTGGGGCGATTACGAGGTGAACCGGGAGGTATATCCCCGGGGCCGCGAAAGCCTGAAGGCCGTGGTGGACGCCATTCATGACGCCGGCATGGCCGCCGGGCTCCACACCTATGCCTTCTTCATCTCGAAAGAGACGCCGTGGGTGACGCCCGTCCCCGACCCGCGCCTCGACAAGGCGGCCACCTTCACCCTCGCCGCCGACCTGAGCGAGGCCGATACCCACATCGCCGTCGAGGAGTCCACCGAGTCGGTCTCGCCGGTGACCGGTTTCCATGTGCGCAACAGCGTTACCCTCCAGATCGACGACGAGCTCATTACCTTTACCGGCGTGAACCGGGAACCGCCTTACGGGTTTACCGGCTGCGTTCGCGGGGCCCTGGGAACACGCGCCGCCCCCCACGCCAAGGGCGCGCCGGTCCATCAACTCAAGGAATGTTTTGGCCTCTTCTCGCCCCAGGGCGATTCCACCCTCTTCGCCGAGGTGGCCCAGCGCACGGCGGACCTGTACAACGCCTGCGGGTTCGACATGCTCTACCTCGACGCCCTGGACGGGTCCGACGTGCCCGCGGGCGGGCCCTATGCCTGGCACTACGCCGCCAAGTTCGCCTTCGAGCTTGCCCGGCGCCTCGACAAGCCCGCCGTGATGGAGATGAGCACCTTCAACCACCACCTGTGGTGCGTTCGCTCACGCATGGAGGCCTGGGACGTCCCCTCCCGCGCGGTCAAGGACTTCGTCGACGGCCACGTCTGGGCGAATCGGCGATGGCAGAACGCCTTTCTGCCCACCCACCTGGGCTGGTGGGGCGCCTTCGACGGTGGCGCCCTGCATCCGGAGCGGACCTTCCCCGACGACGTGGAGTACGTCTGCGCCAAGGCCCTCGCCACCAACAGCAGCCTGTCTTACCTCGTCGGTTTCGGCCCGGACAGCCTCGCCCGCGACCATGCCCGGCGCCTCGCGGCCCTTACGAAGCGATACGAAGACCTTCGCCGGGCAAACGCGGTGCCCGAATCCATCAAGGAACGCCTGGCGGCCCCCGGGGCGGATTTCACCCTCGAGACCGACCCGGACGGCGGGTGGAAGTTCCGCCCCGCCCGCTACGCGAAACACAAAGTCGAGCTGAAGGACAGTCCTCAGCGGTTCACGACCGATAACCCCTACGCTTCCCAGCCCCTTCAGGTCCGCATCGAGGCCCTGTTGGCGCCGGATTCCGATGCGGCGGACGGCGATACCCTCGCTTCTTTCGACAACGCCGCGGAGTTCGGCCCCGGCGAGACACAGGCCGGGGTGACGGCGGAGCTAGAGACCGGAGCGGGGGAGGGGGCCGTATTGACCGCGCGGAACGGAGACGTCGAGCCGGATCGCGCCTGGGCCGCATTCACGAAGGAGTTCACGCCGCCCGTCGACCTGGCCAACAAGGGCCTGGGCCTGTGGGTAGAAGGCGACGGACAGGGCGCCGTGCTCAACGTGCAGGTCCGGTCGCCCCGGCACCTGTCCGGAGGCTTCGCCGACCGCTATATCCCCGTCGACTTCACGGGCCGACGCTATTTCGAGCTCGTCGAGCCCGAGTCCGACGACCTCGCGCGCTACGAGTGGGCCCATACCCTCCGAAAGGTCGACTGGGCCCGGCAACCGGCCGCGCTCATGGGATACCTCTATCCCATGTACCACATCTGGGCGGATTACCGGCAGATCGCCACGCTGACCGTGGGCATCAACAACCTGCCGCAGGGCAAGTCCGTCGAGGTCCGCCTGGGCCCCGTCCGGGCGTTGCCGCTGCGTTCGGTCAAGCTGGTCAATCCGGCCGTGCGCATCAACGGCCGCACGCTGACCTTTCCCGTCGAACTCGAAAACGGGTCCTATCTCGAGTTCCGCGGATTGGACGACTGCCGGGCCTACGACGCCCAGGGGGCGAGCCTCGGCGAGGTCGTTCCCGTGGGCGAGGTCCCGATCCTGGACGCGGGCGTGAACACGGTGGACTTTATCGCGGCGCCATCGACCGAAGGGACCGCCCGGGCCCGGGTGACTGTGATTACCCTGGGTGAACCCCTGCAGCCGTAGCCGGATTCTCTTATTGGGAATCGAATCAACAGCGAAACGGACGGGCGACGGATTTTAAGAGTCTTGCGATTCCGAAGAGCGACAGGAATCCGGGCACGCCGGCATAGACCGGCCCGTGTCCGAACCATGGAGGCGGGTTGATGAGCAACTTCTCCTGGATAGACGGGGGCATTGTAGGCGTCTATCTCCTGGCGACCATGACGGCGGGCATCATGGTCCGAAAGTATGTCGGCAAGGTCGAGACCTTCCTCGTAGCGGGCCGCGAGATGAACGTTTATCTCGGCATCGCGTCGCTGGCCTCCACCGAGTTCGGCATCGTCACCTGCATGTATACCGCCCAGAACGGCTTCGACAAGGGCTTCGCCGGGGCCGCCCCGGGGATCCTCTTCGGGCTGGCCTACGTCCTCATCGGCTGGACCGGGTTCTGCATCAATCCCATGCGCCGGGCCGGCGTCATGACGCTCCCCGAACTTTTCGAGAAGCAGTTCGGTCGACGGATCCGGTGGCTGGCCGGCCTCGTCATTATCATCGCGGGCCTGCTCAACATGGGCATATACCTGCGCATGGGCGGTGACTTCCTCATCGCCGTGGCCGGCGCTTCACCGGAAGGCTACCGCCTCGAGATCATGATGACCCTGCTCCTCCTCGCCGTGGCGCTGTACACCATCCTCGGCGGGATGCTCTCGGTGCTGGTCACCGATTTTCTCCAGTTCGTGGTCATGAGCCTGGGCATGATCGTCGTGACCTTCCTCATGATCTTCAGCGTGGGGTGGGGCACGCTCCTCGAAACCGTCGAGACCCACCACGGCGCCGGCGGCTTCAATCCCTTCCTCAACGACGACATGGGCTGGCCCTACCTCATCTTCAACGGCTTCGTGGTCACCGCCTGCGTGCTCACCCACCAGCCCGTCATCCAGCGCGTCTTCGCCGCCAAGGACGAACGGACCGGCCGCAAGGTCTTCACCCGGACCAGCTTCTTCTTCGTATGCCGCTTCCTGATCCCCGGCATCTGGGGCATCGCGGCCCTGGCGACCCTCGCGCCGGAAGTGATCGGAAGCGATACCCGCATTGCCATGCCCGTCTACCTCAGCACGATCCTTCCCGTCGGGATCATGGGCATCCTCGTCGCCGCCATGCTGGCCGCCGACATGTCCACGGACTCGTCCTATCTGCTGGCCTACGGGAGCATCATCTACAACGACCTGCTCGCGCCCCTGCGCCGCCTCCTGCGGCCCAGCGAGCGCCAGGGCATTCTGTGGAACCGGCTTATCGTGGCGGCCCTGGGCGTCTTCTTCCTGTTCTACGGCCTGTGGTACCCGCTCAAAGGCAGCGTCTGGACCTATCTCACCGTGACCGCCACCATCAGCTTCGCCAGCATGACGAGCCTGCTGGTGGCCTGTTGCTACTGGAAGCGGGCCAACAGCTGGGGCGCCGCCGGGTCCATCATCGTCGGCGCCGTCATACCCCTCGCATACCTGGCTATGGAACTCGTGCCCGCCACGCAGGACTTCGCCGCCTGGATCGGACCCAACTGGTCGGGCATCGCCGCCTTTCTGGGTTCCGCCGTGGCCATGGTCGTAGGTTCCCTGCTGAAACCCGCGGAACGCACAAACGAGGAGCAGCCGGCATGGGCAACGCAGCCGCACACGGATTCTGGAGCCTGATTACCCTCGCGTGTCTGGTGTGGTATTCCACTGTTGCCGTGTATGTGGCGATTCGCGGCACGGTGGACATTCGCACCATGCTGACGAAACTGCGCCAGGATCAGCTTGACGACGAAGAGAAGGAAGCCCCGCCGTCGTAGATCTCGGTTCCGGATGGTTCCGCTATTCGCAGCCCCGTGGGACCGGCAGCGCCTTCCCGGCCCGAGACGACTTCTCCGCCGTCTCGATGACGCCGATGACGCGGCGTGCGCTCTCCGCCGTCACCGCCAGGGGCTCGTCGAGCAACAGGTGGTCGGCGATGTTGCGGTAGTACGCGTCCCAGTCCGACTCCAGATACTTGACCTCCGAGTCCATCCGTACCCCGTCGGCGTAGGACACCACGCGGAGCCGTTCATTGCCGAGGTCCTCTATCGCGCCGTGGGTGCCCAGGATACGCCAGCGCTTCTTGCCGACGGCGGCCAGGCTCGAGATCTCGAGGCTCGCCCGGCACCCGTTGCTGAACCGGATCAGGGCCTCGCAATGGTCCTCGTTGGTTACGTCGAACCAGCGGCGTTTGAACTGGAAATAGCCGGATACCTCCGCGATCTTCGCCGGCACCAGGTTGAGTATCCAGTCGACGAAATGGGCGCCCCAGTCGTAGAAGGCCCCGCCCGCGACGGGCTTGTGCGACCGCCACCAGTAGCCGGGATGCCCGTAGCCGCCGAAACAGGCCTCGACGTGAAACACCTCGCCGATGAGGCCCTCCGCAATGACCTGCCGAATCGCTTGATAGTCGCCGTCCCAGCGCCGGTTATGAAACACGCTGAGCATGCGCTTGTTCTTCTTCGCGGCATCGATCATCGCGCTGGCCTCGGCCACGGTGATGCAGAAGGGCTTCTCCGTGATGGCGTGCCGTCCGCTGTTGAGGATTTGCCGCGCAAGCCGACCGTGGGAATCGTGGGGCGTGATCACCACCACCAGTTCCGCATCCGATTTCTTCAACAGCGAGCCCAGGTTCGGATACGTCGTGATCCCCGGGTTTTCCTGCTCGGCGGCCCGGTTGCGCGCCGGGTCGATGTCGCAAGCCGCCACGGTGTCGAATCCCGCCACCTCCCGCAGGGCCTTCATGTGAAGCCGGCCCATGTTGAACGACGGGCCGTATCCCACCACGCCCGCCTTCAACGGCCGCCGTTCCTCCCGACCCAGGGTCCAGTCGAGCCCCCGCAGGGCCATCTTCTGGAAGGACGGATGATTGAAAGCACGGAGGTCGTGCCCCGGCAGCAGCGCGAACACCCGGCCCGCCCCGTAGGACTTCGTGTACGCCACGGGCACGACCGACCCCCGCCACAGGGCCGTGGCCAGCACCTCGATCTCCTCGTCGCCGAGGCGATCGATGAGGTAGAGCTCGTCGGTGATGCGGAAGGGGACGATGCGACGGATGATGAAGCTGTCCGCATCCGTGGGCGTAACGGCGAATTCCATGACGGGCCCGTGGTTCCGGAAGCGGCCGCCGATCATTTTGTGATAGGCGCCCTGGTCCATAAACGACGCGAAGGCCCCGTGAAGCGCCGTCAGGGCGCCGCCCTTCTTCACGAAGTCCAGGAGCCCGTCGAGCTGCGGTTTCTTGAGCTCCCCGCCTTGCGTGTACAAGACCACGGCGTCGAAACTCTCGAGGGAGCCGGCCTTGAGGGCATCGCGATCTTCGGTGATTTCCACCGTGTATCGGCCCGACGCCTCCACGAAGGTCTTGTACACCGCGGCGCATTCCTCGAAGGGGTGATAGGCCCCGCCGATCAGCATGAGGACGCTCTTTTTCGCCATGGTACCCCCTCCATAGATTGCCGTCCCGGGTTGCGAAGGAGAGTGTGACCCACGCCGCCGTCCGATGCAAACCGGAAAGGCGGCTTGAGCGTCTTTGCCCAAACAAAGGTAAGAAGAAATGAGCGATGCGTCCTGGCCGGGAGGGCCCAGGCCGCAGCCGAGCCACGGTATCGGTGGGGCACTTGACTACGAACCCAGGAATTGAATTCCCTCGGGCCGGCGGGTATACTCCGCCGGAAATTTGCGTTTCAAGCGGGAAGCATTGCTGCTTACGGGGGGCTTACATGCGCATTTTCGTACCTCGTGAAACCGAGGCGGGCGAGCGCCGTGCGGCGGCGACCCCCGACACCGTCGGGCGCCTTGTGCAGAAGGGCGCGGAGGTCTACGTCGAACGGGATCTGGGCGCCGCGCTTCACATACCCGACGAGGCCTACAAGAAGGCCGGAGCCGTGGTGGCGGCCGACCGCAGCGGAGCCCTCCTCGAGGCGGACGTGGTCGTGCGGGTCGAGAAGCCGCCCGTCGAGGAAGTGGACCTCCTGAAAGAGGGGGCGATCCACATCAGCCTCCTCGATCCCTTCAACGAATCCGAGCTGATCGACCGCCTGGCGCGGCGCGGCGTCACCGCCGTGGCCATGGAATTCATCCCCCGCACCACCAAGGCCCAGAAGATGGACGTCCTCAGTTCCCAGGCCAACCTGGCCGGGTACGTGGCGGTCATCCTGGCGGCGGAACGGCTCGACAAGATATTCCCCATGATGATGACGCCGGCCGGCACCCTCGCGCCCTCCCGCGTGTTCGTCATCGGCGCGGGCGTGGCGGGACTCCAGGCCATCGCCACGGCCAAGCGCCTCGGCGCCCGGGTCGAGGCCTTCGACACGCGGCCCGTGGTCGAAGAGCAGGTCAAGTCCCTCGGCGCCAAGTTCGTGAAAGTGGACCTCGGAGAGACGGGCCAGACCGAGCAGGGCTACGCCCGAGAGCTTACCGAAGAGCAGAAAGAGCGCCAGCGCGAGGCCATGGCCCGGGTCTGCGCCCAGTCCGACGTGGTGATCACGACGGCTCAGGTCTTCGGCCGCTCGGCCCCCATCATCGTAACCCGGAGCATGCTCGAGCAGATGAAGCCGGGCAGCGTGGTTGTGGACCTCGCCATCGAGACCGGCGGCAACGTGGAGGGCGCGGAGCTCGACAAGGAAGTGGACATCAACGGCGTACGGGTCATCGGCCTGTCGCGGTTGCCCGGCCGCGTCGCCGTCCACGCCACCCAGATGTACGCCGCCAACGTCTTTAACTTTCTCGACGAGTTCTGGGACAAGGAGTCCGGAACCCTGCGCCTCGACCCCGACGACGAGATCGTGAAGGGGAGCGTCGTCACCCGGGGCGGCGAAGTGGTGAGCGAGCTCCTTCGGAACCGGCAAAGGACCTGACCCATGCAGATGATCCCCCTGCTGTTCACCTTCGTGCTCGCCCTTTTCCTGGGTCGCGAACTCATTTCGAAGGTGCCCTCGACGCTGCACACCCCGCTGATGTCCGGCGCCAACGCCATTTCCGGCATCACCATCGTCGGCGCCCTTGTGGCGGCGGGGACCGTCGAGACCAGTTGGCTCAACACCCTCCTGGGGGTCCTGGCCGTGATCTTCGCCATGATCAACGTCGTGGGCGGCTACGTCGTGACGGACCGCATGCTGGGTATGTTCAAGAGCAAAGGCACGAAGGAACACTGACACATGCGGGACATCGTTATTGAACTCTTCTATATCGCGGCGTCGGTCCTGTTCATCTTCGGCATCAAGATGCTCAGTTCGCCGGCCACGGCCCGCCGCGGAAACATGACTTCCGCCGTGGGCATGCTCCTGGCCGTGGTCGCCACGCTCCTCTACCAGGGCCTGTCATATCAGTGGATCGTCCTCGGGATGGTCATCGGCAGTGCCGTCGGCGCCGTCATCGCCCTGCGGGTGCCCATGACCGCCATGCCCGAGTTTGTCGCCCTCTTCAACGGCTTCGGCGGGCTCGCCAGCCTCCTCGTGGGCTGGGCCGAATACGACAGCAGCCGCGAACTGTGGCGCGGTCTTGCCATATCCGAAGCGCCCGTCGGCGCCGACGCGCCCGTCTGGTTCACCGCCCTCGCCATCTACCTCACCATCCTCATCGGCGGCGTGACCTTCTCCGGCAGCATGATCGCCTACGCCAAGCTGGCCGAACGGATCAGCGGAAAGCCGTACCTGTTCAAGGGCCAGCAGATCGTCAACCTGGCCATCGTCCTGCTGGTCCTGGTGGGGTGTGTGGTCTTCGTAGCCGCCCCCGCCGGCATGTACCCGCTTCTCATCCTGGCCATCGTCCTGGCTCTGGTGCTGGGCGTCCTGGTCACCATCCCCATCGGCGGGGCCGACATGCCCGTGGTGATCTCCCTGCTCAACAGCTACTCCGGGATGGCGGCCTCCGCGGCCGGATTCGTGATCCTCAACACCGTGCTCATCGTGGCCGGTTCTCTGGTGGGGGCCAGCGGCCTCATCCTCACGGCCATCATGTGCAAGGCCATGAACCGGTCCCTGGCCAACGTCCTCTTCGGCGGTTTCGGAGCCGGCACCGGCACGGGATCGGGGACCACGGAGGGAGAGGTCAAGCCCATCACCGTCGAAGACGCCTACTACGTCCTCGAGGCCTCGAGCAACGTCGTCTTCGTTCCGGGGTACGGCATGGCCGTGGCCCAGGCCCAGCACGCCGTCCGCGAACTGGGCGAAATGCTCGAGCGCAACGGCGCCGAGGTGCGCTACGCCATCCACCCCGTGGCCGGGCGCATGCCGGGACACATGAACGTCCTCCTCGCCGAGGCCAACGTGCCCTACGAGCAACTGGTCGAAATGGACGACATCAACCCCGTCATGGACACCGTTGACGTAGCCATCGTCATCGGTGCCAACGACGTGGTCAATCCCGCCGCCCGCGAAGACGAATCGAGTCCGATTTACGGCATGCCCGTCATCGAAGTTGACCGCGCCCGCACCGTCTTCGTCCTCAAGCGGTCCATGCGGTCCGGCTTCGCCGGCATCGAGAACCCGCTCTTCTACAAGGAAAACACCCGCATGCTCTTCGGCGACGCCAAGGCGAGCGTCGAAGCCCTCGTGGGCGAATTCAAAGACTCTTAACCCGCCCGGGGCGCGTGCGCGAAGGCTCGTCGCGCGCCCCTTCCGAACATCGTGCCTGTGCCGCGGCGGCTTCACTTCCCCGAGGTCCGCTCCTAGGGTACGGCCCCTTCGTGCTTTCACACTTTGACTTTCTCACCCCGACAGTATAGAATTCAGGTGAGGTGGTGATAACTTCAATTGTGCAAGGCACTTAGACTAAGAAAGGTCGTGGG
>CAYVOE010000059.1:2720-16708 GCA_964452795.1 uncultured Nitrospiraceae bacterium | reverse complement strand
CTCCCGGGGCGCCCACACCCCGCGACGCGGCAATCTCACGTGAGCCGGCGATCTCTGTCCGCGAAGTCAGAGTCAACCCATAGGTAAATATTGCCGCGTCGCTCTGGCTGGGCGCCCACAGACGGTGAGGGCGGAACCCAAGGCAATCTCTCCTCCCGCAGGGGCTTCCACGGGAGGGCCGCTCCTCGCAATGACGGGAGCGGGCACCCTCACAGCCCCGGCCAGCGCAGGCCTCGTAGTCCTACGGCAGGCAAGGCCGTCTCACAGGAGCGCGTCGAGCGCAGTCCTCGTAGTTGCGCGACGGGGAGGGGCATGGCTCATGCACCCCTCGAGCGCAGTCCCCGTAGCGCTACGACGGCCGGAATCCGACGCCGGTGGCGAGACGGCCCCGTCTAATGGTTGCCCCGGATTGCTACGTATGTATCTCCTCCGGCGAGGAGGCCGGGGGCGGGTCGGAGGGGCCCTCCGCCGGGTCGGGCGCGGCCTCCTCCTCCAGGGCGCAGGCGGCCTGAGGCGTCACGACTTCCCCCGGGCCGCGAATGTCGGCGTCCACGAGGCTGATCAACTTCTGGCCGGGCCGCGGCGTGGGCGGACGGTCGGCGTTGAAGATCTGAAGCCGATTGTCTCCGACCACGAAGAGGGGGACGGCCCGGTCGCCGTAGTGTTTCCGGAAGGCCTCGTAATCGAACTCGCGCGTCAGGGTCGTGCGCTTGATGACCGCCCCCTCCCGGAACCGATCGGTCAATTGGGCGTAGGTCAGCTGGTCGGAGAACAGGGTGCGGCCCCGGAGGTGTTTGGGCGAAAACTCGCGCTCCGGGTGGGGCCGCGGCGCCGACGTCGGAAGCTGGTAGACCTCCGACCGCCCGAAGATCTCCGAGAAATGCAGCGCCGCGAGGGCGTTCGCCTCGTCATTCGAAGTCACCGCCAGCAGCCGACCGATCCCACCGAGGTCGACCCGTTCCACCGTCTCCTCGGACAGGATGCTTCCGTGGTAGGCCGAGAGCCCCTCCATGCGCGCCGAACTCACGTTGGCCCAGTTGGTGTCGACGAGCCGCACGCTGAATCCCTCGCTCCGCAGGGCGCCGGCGATGGCCCGGGCCCAGGAATGGGCCCCCGCGATCAGCACCCCCTGAGGGTCGGGCTGGCCGAGCGACAGGCGCCGTGCCAGGGGCGACGCCGTCAGGCCGTACAGGGCCACCGTCCCGATCACCACCAGGAAGGTCAGCGGGATCAGCATGTCCGCCTGCGGATGGCCCACGTCGCGCAGCTCGAGGGCGAAGACGGACGCGACCGCCGCCGCCACCACGCCCCGCGGCGCGAGGCCCGCCAGGAACAGTTTCTCGTTGCGGGTCAGCTTCGTCCGCCACGTCGAGACCGCCACCGCCAGGGGCCGGCCGATGAACACCAGCACCGCAAGGAACAGCAGGCTCGGCAGCAGCTGGAGCTGGGCAATATCCTCCCGATGGAGCCGGGCCCCCAGCACCAGGAACAGGATCGACAGGAGCAGGGCCCGCAGGTCTTCCTTGAACTCGATGAGCCGCCGTATCGACACCTGGTGCTGATTGGCCAGCGCAATCCCCATCACCGTCACCGCCAGCAGACCGGACTCCTTCTGCAGGAAGTTCGACGTCGCGTAGGCGCCCAGTACCGCCGCCAGCGCCACGTGGTTGTGCAGGTAGTCCGGCACCCAGCCGGGACGATAGGCCACGACCACGACCACCGCACCCGCCAGTCCAAGTACCGTGCCGTACAAGACGGTTTCGAAGAGGCCCAGGGCCATTCCGGATGCCGCCGCGTTGCGCCCGCCCGAGACGATGATCTCGTACACCATCACCGCCATCACCGCGCCGATGGGATCGATGACGATGCCTTCCCATTTCACCACGTGCCCGATGCGGCCTATAGGGCGGATGTGCCGAATCAAGGGGATGGTCACGGTCGGACCCGTCACCACCAGCACCGCGCCCAGCAGCGCCGCCACCCCCGCCGACAAGCCGAAGATGAACATGGCCGACACCGTGGCGATGATCCACGTGATGACGCAGCCCACGGTTACGAGGTTGCGCACCACATTGCCCACCTCGTGCAGGTCGCGCCAGCGCAGGTTGAGCCCGCCCTCGAACAGCACCACCGCCACCGACAGCGACACCATGGGCAGGAGCAGATGCCCGAGGAGCGCGTCCGGGTCCAGCAGCCCCGTGCCCGGGCCCAACAGCAGGCCCGTCAACAGCAGTACGAAGATCGACGGCAGCCGAAAGCGCCACGCCGTCCACTGGGCCGCGATGCCGAGCGCGATGAGCCCGGCGATTTGCACAACGAGATCCTTCGTGGTCATGGAGAAATGAGAAACCTCTTCGTTGAAAGCGCGGGCGAACCGCTATTGCTTCTGACCTCGGTTCACTATCGTCTGCGGCTCGAAAGTCCCCTCGGCCGCGGGCGTCGAGGCCCGGCGCGGGAGGTAGTCGCGGTTGCCGATCCACCCCTTTCGCCAGAAGAACGCCAGCATGCCGCCCGCCACAAGCGCCATGAACAGGAGCAGCCCCGGATAGGCGGCGCGCCAATGCAGCTCGGGCATGTGATCGAAGTTCATTCCGTAGAGCCCCGCGAAGAACGACAGGGGGATGAAGATGGTGGAGATGATGGTAAGGACCTTCATGATCTCGTTCATTCGGTGGCTCACGCTCGACAGGTAGGCGTCCATCAGGCCCGACGCGATCTCCCGGTAGCTCTCGAGCAGGTCCAGGATCTGCGCCGTATGGTCGTAGCAGTCGCGCAGGTACACCTGCGTGTCGTGGGATATCCGCGTCGACGATTCCCGGATCAGGGCGTTCACCGCTTCGCGCAGCGGCCACACCACCCGGCGCAGCATCAGCAGGTTGCGCTTGACCCGGTGCAACCGCGACACGCAGTCCGGCGTGGGGGCCTCGATCACCTCGTCCTCGAGGTCTTCCAGCTCGTTGCTGTAGATGTCCAGCACGGGGAAGTAGGCGTCGATGACCGCGTCAATCGCTGAGTAGGCCAGGTAGTCGGCGCCCGCCTGCCGAATCCGGCCGATCCCGCGGCGGATCCGGTCGCGCACCGGCGCCAGGCAATCGCCGCCCGTCCGCGATTGAAACGTGATCAGGTAATTGTCGCCAAGGAAGATGCTGAGCTGTTCGCTTGCCACCTGCTCGGCCACGTACACCATGCGCACCACGATGAACAACTGGTGGGCGTACTCCTCGACCTTCGCCCGTTGATGAACGTTCACCACGTCTTCCAGCGCCAGCCGGTGCAGGCAGAAGATCTCGCCCAGCCGGCGGATGATGTCCGCGTCGCCCAGGCCCTCCACGTTGACCCAGAGCACCGGCCACTCCCCGACGTAGGACTGAAGCGCCTCGAGGTCCGTCAGGTTCTTGTCCTCGAAGTATCCTTCCGGACCGTACGCCAGCACGTGGATCTCCGGAGCGGGGGCGTTCGGATCGACCTGGATCGTCCCCGGATCGGCGCCGGGAGCCGTCCGCCGCTGCCAGTTGCTCTTGAGATTCGTATCGGTCAGCACCGTCGAATCGGTCGAATCCATGAAGATCTCCTCCGGCCGGAACAGCCGATTCGAGGTATGTTACCAAAATCCCGGTGCCCTGAAACCCCGAATCGTTCCGTTCGCCCTCGGCCGGGTCCGTCCCGGGGCCCGCCGCCGCGTTGACACGCTTTTCGGCGGCGGATAGCATACCGGAAAAGGAGCGCGGGACAACATGGGCAAGGCGCTGGCGGCGGCGGTTCTGCTGGGGTGGACCTTCACGGCGCAGTCCGACGTCACGCTGACGGTCTGGACCGGCGCGGGCGGCATCGTGCGTCCCGACAGCGTGGTGCCGGTGCTCGTGCAGATTCAGAACGACGACGAAAGCCGGACGGGCCTGCTCAAGGCGGCCTTCCAGTCCCTGGGCACCCCGCCCGAGATGTGGACGGCCGAGCGCCTTGACCTCGCCCCGGGCGCCCGCAAACGGGTCTTCCTCTACGTGCCGCTCCAGGTCTTCGCCGCGAGTGTCGTGGTGCGCTACGAAACCCTCAATGGACGTCGCATCGTCGAGTATGCCGAACCGGTGCGGCTTACCGACAGCCGCACCCCGGCCGTTGCCGTCGTGGGCGAGTGGCCCGCAAGCCTCTCCAGGGCCGAGGCCGACGGACAACCCCTCTACACGCCCCTCCAGCTACGAACCGAGAATCTGCCCGACCGCTGGGAAGGGTTCGAGATGTTCGACGCCCTCGTCCTCACGCCTCCTCCGTCGGAACCCCTCACCACCCCGCAGGTCGAGGCCCTCGACGGATGGATCCTCCGAGGCGGCACCCTGGTCGTGGACGTTTCCAAACGGACCGATGCCTTCGTGCAGGGTCCGTTGCGCGATCTGCTGCCCCTCGTGCCCGCCGGCATGCATCAGGGCCTCGTCCCGGAGTTCTCCGCCGAGCTGGCTTACTCCGTCGGTCCGGTTCGGGGTGAATCGCTCCTCTCCTCCGACGGCCGGCCCCTGGTCGTCCGCCGCAACCACGGCCTCGGTTCCGTGGTGACCTTCGCCTTCGACCTGTCGGAGACCGCCTTCAACGAATGGTCGGGCCGTGAACGGCTCTGGACGGACGTGCTGAGTTCGCTCCAGCCCGATCCTCCCGCGTCCATGGAGCCGGCCATTGCCTCGTTCGCGACCAATGCGAACCCGGTTCAGGACCTCATGAACCGGGTCTCGGAGGGACGGCGCCTGCCCGCGCGGCTGGGACTGGTTCTCCTGCTCACGGCCCTCTATGCCCTGGCCGTGGGGCCGGGCGACTACTTCCTGGTGCGGCGGCTGGGCAACCCCAAGCTCACCTGGATCACCTTCCCCGCCATGGTGGCCGTGTTCACCGTGGCCGCCTATGCCGGCGCCAAGGCCTGGGTGGGCGGCGAAATGTCGGCCAAGGGCATCCAGCGGGTCCTGGTGTTTGCCGACCAGGGAAGGGCAATTCGCTTTGACCTGACCAGCCTGTTCGCTCCCGAGGGAACCGAATACGACCTTCGACACGTCGACCGCGCCTACTTCCGCAACCTCCGCGGCACGTACGACCCCGAGAGTCCCCTCACATACATCCAGGGCGACGAACGCATGCTCCAGCGCATCCCCATCTGGACCCGGCGCTACTACATCGCCAGCCACGAAGTCGACGCACCCGATATCCGCCTGTCGCTCGACGAGGAAGTCCCGTTTCCGGTGGCCCGCATCGAGAACCGATCGGACTTCACGCTCACGAACTGCGTCGTTCAATACGATCGCTACGAAATCGTCCGCCTGACGTCGCTGCCGCCGGGAGCAACCGCCACGGCGCAGTTCACGAACCGCCTGCGCGAAATCGACCACGATACGGCGATTCTCCCGTTCCTCCTGAATTCCCCCGCTACGGAATTGCCCCTGGGACGCGAACTGGATACGGCCCAGGCCCTTCGCCGGGGAGCCCTCGTCTTTCGGGCTGCAACATGGAGCGCTCCCAACCCCCTCGTCGTCGACGGCGACCGCCGTCCCGAACAAGACATTCAAATGATCCAGGTAGTGACGTATCCCGGAGCTGCATCATGACCGCTGCCATCGCCGTGCAAGGTCTTTACAAACGCTTCGGCGGAACCCAGGCCCTCGACGGGTTGTCGTTCGAAGTCGAAACCGGGGACGTCTACGGGTTCCTGGGTCCCAACGGCGCCGGCAAGACCACGACCCTGCGCATCCTGGCCACGCTGCTCAAGCCCGACCATGGCGCCGCGTATGTCCTCGGGTACAACGTCCTGACCGAGCCCAGCAGGGTCCGTCCCGTCATCGGGTACATGCCCGACAACGGCGGGGCCTACCGCGACATGCTCGTCCGCGAGTACCTCGAGTTCTTCGCGGCGGCCTACCGCATCCCCGCCCCCGAGCGGGACCGCGTGGTGAACGACGTCATCGAGCTCACGGGCCTGACGGGCAAGCGCGACGACCTCATCGAGGGCCTCTCCCGCGGCATGCGTCAGCGCCTCGGCCTTGCCCGCTGCCTCATCCACGATCCCCAGGTCCTGATCCTCGACGAGCCCGCCTCCGGCCTCGATCCCCGGGCCCGCATCGAGATTCAGGAGATCCTCCGCACCTTGGGCACCCTGGGCAAGACCGTCCTCATCTCGTCCCACATCCTGTCCGAGCTGCGCCTGCTCTGCAACAAGATCGGCATCGTCGACAACGGCAAGCTCGTCTATTCCGGCACCATCGCCGACGCGCTCGAGAAGACCCGCACCGCCCGCCGCCTTCAGGTCCGCCTCGTGGACCGCGCCGACGACGCCTGCTCCATTCTGGCCGGCCGGCCCGAGGTGGTCCGCAGCGCCGTCGAGGACGGCCACATCTCCGTCGAGCTCAAGCCCGACGTCAGCGACTTCAGCTTCGTCGCGCAGACCCTCGTCCAGGGTGGGTTCCGCGTCCTCACCATCCGCGAAGAGGAGATCCTCCTCGAAGACGCCTTCCTCCGGCTCACCGGCGGCCTTATCTCCGCCACCGCCGTGTCGGCTCCCTCCGCCGCGGTACCGCCCCTTCCCGAAACCAACGCCTGAGAATGCTCGACGCCGTCGGTCAGGCCTACGGGGCCAGGAGCAGGGCCCCTACAAGGACAATGGACTCGCCAAGGGCGGAGGGGACAATCTCGTACCGGTCGCGGTAGGGGCCGAAGACGTGTTCGGCCGCCGCGGCGCGCAGAGGTTCCAGCAGGACCTCGCCCATGAGGCTGACTCCGCCGCCCAACGCGATGCGCTCCGGATGAAACAGGGTGATGACGTTGGCCAGGGCGAGTCCCACGGCGCCGGCGACGCGGCCGATCTCTTCTTTCGCCACGGGGTCGCCGCGGCGGGCCGCCTCGCCCAGGATCGCGCACGTGATCCGGCCGGGGTCGCCGTCCGTGAGCTCGGCCAGGGGCGTTCCCGGTTCGAGGCGGGGGAGAGTCCGCATCCGCCGCTCGATGGACCACCCGGAGCAGAGGTCTTCGAGCTTGCGCGCCGCCCCCGGCGTGTCGGCCGTCCAGTCGGGCACGTAGGTGTGGCCGATCTCCCCGGCGCCGAGCCCTTGGCCGTCGTGCAGGTTCCCGTCGACGATGAGGGCGCCTCCGATGCCGCTGCCGATGTTGCTGTACACGAAGTGGCGCGTGCCCCGACCCGTCCCTCGGTGGTACTCGCCCCAGCCGCCCGCGTTCGAATCGTTGGCGACGAAGGTGGGGAGGTCGAAGCGCTCTTCAAACCAGTCCTTCAGTGGAAACCCGCTCCAGCCGCCCACCTGGTGCGACACCAGGGCCTTGCCCGTGGCCGTTTCCACCGGTCCGCCGAACCCCACCCCGATGCCGCTCACCGTCACGCCGTTTTCTCTTGCCCGGGCCAACAGAGCGGGCACGCTCGTGTTGAACCATTCCAGGATGGCGTGGGCTCCTTCGTCCGCCGGGGCCTGACCCCGCTCGAGGAACTCGATCTCGCCCGACGGCGTGCCCAGCGCCGCCTGCAGCTTCGTGCCGCCGATCTCGACGGCGATTACCCGTCTTTCCTTATCGCTCATCTTCCTTTTCCTCTCGCCGCAGTGTCAGCACCGCCGCCTCCGGCGGAGCCCCCCAGCGCGCCTCGAGGTATACGCAGCCCAGCCCGCGGTTGGTGTATCCCGCCATGTCTCCGCGATGCCACAGACCGCGCATGTAGCGCCGGACGGGCCCCCGGGGATACAAGGCCCCCACGCCCGGAAGCACGATCTGGCCGCCGTGGGTGTGCCCGCACAGGTACAGATCGACGCCCGCCTCCGCCGCCTCATCCACCAGATCCGGCGAATGGGCCAGCAGGACGGTGAATTCTTCTCGCGGCACCCCCGCCAGCGCCGATGCCAGGTCATCGGTGTGGTACGAGCAGGGATCGTCGACTCCCACGACCCACAGTGCCGCGTCTCCCACCGATACCCGGCGATGCTCGTTCACCAGCATGTCCACGCCTCGGTCCCGCAAGAGATCGAGGAGGCTGCTGTCGTCGTGGTTGCCGAGGACGCCGAACACGCCTCGGGGCGCCCGGATCGCCGAGACGATGGCCCCCAGCTCTTCCGCCAGACCCTCGGGTTTGGGCCGGTACTTCAGGGCGTAGTCGCCCGTCAGCACGCACAGGTCGGCCTCGATCGCCGCCACCACGGACCGCAGGCGCTCCCCGTAGCCCGGCCGTCCGTCGAGATGAAGGTCGGACAGGTGGAGCACTCGGAAACCGTCCAGGGCGTGAGGCAGCCCCGGCCGAAGGACCTCCACCGCGGTGACGCCGAAGGTCTCGGCCTCTTGCCGGGCGCGGCTGTACAGCCCCAGCCCCCGCAGCGCCGCGGCGGCCGTAGCCCGGCGCAGAGCCGTGACGCCGAACTACCGTTTGAAGATAGAACCGTTGGCGCGCCGCCGGCGTTCGGCCGCGCGGGCCTCGATGTGCAGGCGCCGCTCCCAGGCCCGTTCCGGCGTCCAGGGGCCGGAACGTTGAAGCGGCCGGCGACGCGGCGCGGGCATCAGGCGGGATCGGCCGCGGCGGAACCGCCCGGGCCGTCGTACCTTCGCCCCCGCGTCGCGAAGTTCATGTATGGGCGGCCTCGGGCGTCTCGGCGCTGCTCCGGCCGCCGAGGACCTCCTTCAGCACCTCGATGAGGGCGTGCTGCACCACGAGGTGGGCGTCTTCGATCTGGCCGAAGCAGGTGCAGGGCACGTTGAGATGGACGTCCGCCATGGCGCCCAGCTTCCCGCCCTGGAAACCCGTCAACGCCACCACGGTGATGCCTTTTTCCCGGGCCACGCGGGCGGCTTCCACCACGTTGGGCGAATTCCCGCTCCCCGAGATCGCAAAGAGCAGGTCGCCTTCCCGGCCCAGGGCCTCGAGCTGCCTGGAAAACATCTGCGCGTACTCGATGTCGTTCGCCAGCGCCGTCATCAGCGATACGCAGTCCGCCAGCCCCACCGCCCGGAAGGGACGGCACCCCGCCGCCTCCGCGGGCGCTTTCACCAGGTCGTTGACGAAATGCGACGCCGTCGCCGCGCTCCCGCCGTTCCCGCAGATGTAGATGAACCGGTCCGCCTCGTGAACCCGGCGCAGGGCTTCGACGACGGCGTCGAAAGCCGTCCGGTCGATCCGTTGAAGCACATCGGTCAACCCCGCCAGGTATCGGTCCCAAGTCAGCATGTAGCAGCCCCTTATGGTTGCGCGGCGGCCTCGACGGGCGCCTTTCTTCTCCGCGCGCGAATGATCATCTCGGCCTGGCACACGTAGACCACGTCCTCAATGTCGTACCCCCGTTCCTTCAGCGCCTCCTCGAGGCTCTCCCGGGTGTACTGGGTCACGTGCTCGTCTCCGTACGCGCCCGGCGCACACTTCTTGTACGCCCACTCGATATAACGCCACTGCCAGCGCCCGTAGTCCGGCGTGCCGATGACCAGGACGCCGCCCGGCTCCAGGATGCGCGTCAACTCGTCGAGGAGGCGGCCCCCTTCTTCAGGAATGTGCTCGATGACCTGGGACGACACCACGCAGTTGAACTCGCCGTCGCGAAAGGGCAGCCGCATGCCGTCGCCCTGCAACAGCCGGGTGCTGACGCGGCGCATGAACACCAGCTTGTTGAACCGCAGGTCCACCCCGATGCACCCGGGCAGGCTCTCGAGGATCCGGCTGCTGCCGCAGCCCACGTCGCAGATCCACGCCCCCTGCGGCACCAGTTGCGTCACCAGCGCGTGGCGCCGGCGCTGCCAGTACCGCTGCAGCCAGATCCGGCTGTCGTGGGCGCGCCAGTCGTAGTCGGGGAACTCGATGGAGTTGCGCAGGGCCCACATCCTCCGGAAGAGCCGGAGGTACTCCTGACCGAACTTCCACACCTGGGCGTTCGACACGCCCTCCTTCCGCGGCTGATACGTGAACGGCACCTCGGCGATGGCGTGTCCCGCCTGGAAGGTCTTCAACAGGATCTCGACCAGGATGGCGAAATTGGTGTGCTCCAAATCCATGTTGCGGAAGATCGCCTTGCGATACAGGCGAAACCCGCTCGACATATCCTGGATCGGCAGCGACAGGCCGCTCCGGAAGAAGCGGTTCAGCACCTTGCTCAGGGCGAGGCGCACCGCGGGCTGGTTGGCCTGTCCGCCGGGCACGTATCGGGACGCGATCACCACGCTGCCCCGGTCGCGCGCCTCCCACAAGCGGCGGATGAACTCCGCCGGATGGGACAGATCGGCGTCCATGGTGATCACGTAGCGGCCCCGCGCTTCCGACATGCCCCGGAGGATGGCGTGGCCATAGCCGCGCTGCGGTTCCTCCACGTACCGGAACCGGTCGCCCATCGACTGGACCACGTCCGGGCTTTCGTCTTCCCCTTTGCCGTCCACCACGATGACCTCCCACGAGTCCGTTACCTCGGGGAGCGTCTCCGCCAGCGACGGCAGGAGCAGGCGCAGGTTGGGCGCCTCGTGCAAGGCCGGGATCACGAGGGAGAGGTCGAGAGAATCCTCTTTCGGCCGTATTTTCATTGCCACCGCCATCGTTGGAAAAGGGAAGTCCTTTCGCCGTTGCCGCCGGTGGGGAAATATACTGTGGATTTCCGGCCGCGTCAAACCCCCGCCGCCGAAGTGGCGTCCCGCCGGCTACGTATGACGGAAGTACACGAAGATGCGGCCGAAGTTCTTCTCGTCCTTCTCGATGCGGTGGTAGAGCTGCTTGATCCGGGGCTGCTGCAGGAAGCGCAGCACGTGCTTCTTCAACTGGCCGCTCCCCTTGCCCGGGATGATCTCCACTTCCGGGATGCGCTTTTCCACCGCCTCCCGTATCACCCGGTCCAGCTCCGCGTCGATGGACCGGCCCTTGTTGTAGATGTCGTGCAGGTCCAGCTTGAGTCGTGCCACCGGCCCCTCTCCTCGGTCTTCGGACGTGCGTCCTCGGCGGTGTTCAAATAAAGCGCCCCCGAAACCGCGCTCGGGGGCGCTGCCATCCAAACGGTTCGCGGCGATCCGCCCTACGCCGGCTGGCCCACGCCGGCGGTCCGGTCGCTCGGACCGCGCCACACGCCGGTGGCCTCTTCCCAGGTCCAGCCGTCGGCGTGGACGTTCACGTCGTGCCGCTCCAGGCCCTCTTCAAGCAGTTCGCAGGTCCGTTCCCAGGTCTGGATGCCGCTGATGGCGTCGAGGACCTGTACGTTCTGCCAGCCCAGGCAGTTGGCCGCCTGGAGCGACCGCTCCACCGATTCGCCCCGCAGGAAGGCCGTCAGGAATCCGCCGATGGACGAGTCGCCAGACCCCGTGGCGCTGGCCACGTGGGGCGCCCGGAAGGCCGGACACCACAGCTCCCGCCGCGACCAGTTTTCGGGGTCTGCCGGGCGGGCCGCTCCCATCCGGTCAAAGGTCGATCGGTCGGCGGTCTTCACGTAAAAGCCGCGGTGACCCGACTTCAACGACGTCATCCGCGTGCCCAGGGCCAGCAGTTTGTCGGCGATGCGGCTGTAGTCCTGCGGCGTCAGCAGGTCGATGAGTTCCGCGCCCCCATGGGCCTGCTTCATCTGCAGGAAGGACTCGGGCTCGAGCATGTAAAAGGCCTCTTCGATGGACGGCAGGAAGATGTCCACGTAGGGCAGGACGTTGGCGAGGATCTTGTTCCAGGGGGCCTTGCCCGCGGCCGACGCCGGGTCGGGCAGGGCCATGTCGCACGAGGTCGTCGCCCCGGCCTCCTTGGCGATCTGGAAGATCCGCTGCAGCTCCCGCCCCTCGTCGGCGTACATCCGCGCCATCAGCGGAGGATATCCGAAGTGGAACAGTCGGCACTGAGCGATGAGGTCCGGATCCAGGTCCTCCGGACCATAATCGTTGTTGGTCCCGGGGTTGTGGAGGAAAATGCGGTCGATGCGGGGCGGGGCCAGGGCGATGGTGTACGAGCTCACGGCCCCCTCGACGACGTGGATCCCGTCGGCGTTGCCGCTGTTCCGCAGATAGTCCAGCGTCAGCTTGCCGAACTCGTCATCCCCTATCCGCGCGTTGAAGCATACCCGGTTGCCCAGCCGCTTGAGCGCGATGCCCGTGTTCGACACGGGTCCGCCCGTGGCGATCTTGGCGGGCCCCATGATCACGAGTTTCCCCGGACGCAGGATGTCGCCGATCGACGATGCACCCGTGTCGGGAAACTCGGGGATCACGTCCACGCAGACGTGGCCCGCCGCCATCACGTCGTATTGCTTTTCCATTCGGTTCCTCTCCTCCTGATAAGTCCTGCGGACGACGCGCCGTCGTTCCCGGGGATCCGTACTGTATCGATACTCGAATCGCCTGTATCCCAACCGGATCGGAAGGCCTTTCCCGGCGAGGCCGCGCCCCACATTCATTCTAATCCATTGCGAGTCTTGATTCTACATTGTATAATGCCCCGGGCAAGCATCGGGTCGGCCGCGGGGAGGCCCCGGGAGCGCCCGCCGTTCCGGCCCGTCCACGGGAGACTATCGATACTGTAAGTCGGGGGCGAACCAGCACCGCGCGACGCGCGATCTCGGGCGCCGCCGGGAAGGGGCCGCGTTGTAGCCGCTTCCCACGGTGTGCTATAAGTGTTGAATTCGACGAACCAGGAGAGAAGGCGGTGCCCACAAGCAAGCCGGGTCCTAAATACGTTCACATCAAGAACGCCATTCTCCAGCGCATCCGCGACGGCCAGCTCGCGCCGGGTCAGCAGATCCACTCCATTTCGGAGATTATGGAAGAGTTTACCGTCAGCAAGGTCACCGCGGTCCGCGCCTTGTCCGAGCTCGAAGCCGAGGGGATCGTCCGCCGCGAACACGGCCGCGGCACCTTCGTGGCCCCCTTCGAAGGGCAGGGCGCCAACGCCCGCATCCGGAAGGGGATCGCCGTCATCGTTCCCAACATGTCCAACCCCTTCCACGTCGAAGTGGTGGGCGCCCTCGAGCGGCGCCTGCGCGACCGCGACGTCGTCGTCGAGCTGAATTGCACCGATTACGACGTCGAGAGCGAGCAGGCCCTGTTTGACCGCATCTCCGTCGATTCCCACGTATCGGGCATGGTCCTCATCTCCACGCCGGTGCCCCACAACCTGCTCAACGGGTCGCCGACGCCCCGGTTTCCCATGATCGTCATCGACTACTGCCCGCCCGACCTGCTCGACAAGTGCATCTTCTTCAGTTGCGATAATTACAAAGGGGGCTACGACGCCGCCACCCACCTCGCCGCCCTCGGACACGAGCGCATCGGCTACATCAACCTGTCCAACGGCTCGCTGGAGCGCCTCGAGGGGTTTAAACGGGGCCTCGAAGACCACGGCCGGGCCCTCCTCGACCGCCGCATGCTCACCGCCGAGTTCGGGAAGCCCCTGGGCGACGAGCTGGTCGACCTGGTCCGCCGCGAAGGGCTCACCGCCATCTTCGCCCACAACGACATGCTCGCCATGCAGGCCATGCACCTGCTCCGCGCCGCCGACTATTCCCTGCCCGACGACGTGTCCCTCGTGGGCTACGACGACGTGGCCGCGGCGCGCTATCTCGAGGTGCCCCTCACCACCATCGACCAGCACGAGGAACAGATCGGTCGCAAAGCCGCCGAGGTCCTGCTGGCCGCCCTCGAATCGAACGGTCGTCCCATGCGCCCCCGCGAGATCGTCGTCGTGCCCCAGCTCGTGGTTCGCGCCTCCACCGCGCCTCCCCGCGTCACCGTGTCCTCCTGAGCACGGCCGGGCCGCCCGGCGCCCGGCGAAACGCGCGGAAAAGCGGATCAGGACGAATCGTTCGGACTACAATCATTCCTCTTGACGGAAACACCGTATCCAAGGGCATAGGAGGTACCATGGACTACATTGCGGAGCGGATGAGCCGGATCGACGCCAGCGGGATTCGCAAAGTGTTTGCCTTGGCGGCCCACATGAAGGACCCCATCAACCTCAGCATCGGTCAGCCCGACTACGACATCGACGAAGCGGTCAAGGAGGTCGCCGTCGACAGCATCCGCGTCGGGTTCAA
>CAYVOE010000059.1:0-2710 GCA_964452795.1 uncultured Nitrospiraceae bacterium | reverse complement strand
TTCGGCCATCCAGGGCGGGTTCAACCGCTACACCCAGACCTGGGGCATCGACGAGCTTCGCCAGGCCGTGTCCGACTACTACCGCCGCGAGTTCGGTTCTCCCCTCGAGAACGTCATGATCACCGCCGGCGTCTCCGGAGGCCTGTTCCTGGCCCTGCTGGCCACCGTCAACCCGGGCGACGAGGTCCTCTTCGCCGATCCCTACTTCGTGATGTACAAGCACCTGGTGAACCTGCTGGGCGGCGTGGCGAAGCCCGTCGACACGTACCCGGACTTCCGCCTCACGCCGGAGCGGGTCGAGGCGGCGATTACCCCGAAGACGAAGGTCCTCATCGTCAACTCGCCCTGCAATCCCACCGGCGTCATCCTTACCCGAGACGAGCTCGCCGCCCTCGCCGAGGTGGCGCGCCGCCATCGGCTCCTCGTCATCAGCGACGAGATCTACGAGGGGCTGTACTACGACGAGAAGCGCGGCTCCATGGTCGGCCTCTACGAGAACCTCATCATCCTCAACGGCTTTTCCAAGCTCGCGGGCATGACCGGCTGGCGGGTGGGATACGCGGCGGGACCCGAGCGCATCATCCAGCAGATGAACACGCTCCAGCAATACACCTTCGTGTGCGCCCCCTCCGTGGCCCAGCGTGCCGCCGTGCAGGCCCTGGCCGAAGACCCCACGGCCAAGCTCGAGAGCTACCGGCGCAAACGCGACATCATCTACGAGGGACTCAAGGACAAGTTCGAGGTGGTGAAGCCCAGCGGCGCCTTCTACATCTTCCCGAAGGCCCCCGGCGGCGACGGAGACGCCTTTGTGGCCCGGGCCATCGAGAACAACATCCTCGTCATCCCCGGGAGCGTCTTCAGCGACCGAGGCAGCCACTTCCGGATCAGCTTCGCCGCCACCGACGAGACGCTTCACCGCGGCGTCGAGGCCTTGAACCGCCTCGCGTAGCGGAGAAACTATCGGATCGGCACGACCGTCTCGTTCTGGATCGATTCAATCGCGGCGGCCAGCACCTTCTGCGCCGCCAGGGCGTCGGCCCCGGAACCGTCGATGTCTTCCGGCGCGCACCCTTCCGCCACCTGCTCGACGAACCGGGTGATGCGGTTCCGGAAGGTGTCGGGGAAGATCTTCTCCCGGATGTCGCCGAAGACCGTGTTCTCGAGGACCGTCCGGTCCGGCCGTCCGGCGGGATAGAACGTGAGCCGGTGCATCATGTCCTCGAGCACGAAGCGGCCTCCGGTGCCGGCCACCTCGCACCGCTCCATGGGATGGCCCCGCTCGATGTCGTAGCTGCCGGTCAGTCCGCCCACGGCGCCGTTGGCGAACTTCATGTTGAAATGGGCCGTCGAGTAGATGCCCCGACCCGGAGCCTTGGTGGCGAAGCACTGGACCGCCACGATGTCGCCGCAGAAGTAGCGCATCACGTCCACCGTATGGGGGTGAAGCGCCTTGATCTGGAACCAAGGCGAGCTCTCCGCCGGGTTCTTGATCCACATGGCCATGTTCACGAAGAGCAGGTGCCCCAGCCGGCCTTCTTCCACCCACGACTTCGCCACACGGCTGAGGTGGGTGAATCGGTGGTTGAGGTTGATGCCGTAGCACACGCCCCGGTCTCGCGCCGTCGCCACCATTTCCTCGGCCTGGGCGATGTCGTTCGAGATCGGCTTCTCGCCCAGCACGTGACACCCCGCTTCCAGGGCCTGCATCGTGGGCTCGTAGTGGTCGCTCCCGTATTCGTGTCCGCCCGTGGATATGTCGCAGATGTCCGGCCGGAGCCGCTCGAGCATTTCCGGCACGCTGCGAAACGCCGGCACGCCGAACCGCGCCGCCCCCGCCTCGGCCCGCTCCGGGATGCGGTCGCACACCCCCACAAGCTCGCACAGAGGCAGACTCTGATAGATCTCCGCGTGAAGATTTCCGATGGGGCCCATGCCCACCACCGCCACTCTCAATGATGCCATGCCTCGGCCTTCCAACCTCCCGTCCGATGCGCCCCCCAATCAACCAAAGGCGTGATTGTACTCCTGCGGCCTCGCAACCGGCAAGCAAGTGGGAGCAGTAGCTTGGCCGGGATGGCCAAGTTAAAGCAAAGAAACGGGGCGGGGGACGCCCAAGACACAAAAAAGCCCTTCCGGTTTTCCCGGAAGGGCTTTGATTTACCGTGGTGCGCGAGAGAGGACTTGAACCTCCACGGGCTTGCGCCCACTAGCTCCTGAGGCTAGCGTGTCTGCCATTTCACCACTCGCGCAGAGAGGGCCATATCATACCGTTTGGCGAGGCCCGAGTCAAACACGACGAAGGGGACTTTCGCTCACCCGTTCCGCTCAATCGAGGGCCGGCGATCCCGTTCCTCCGACACGCGCCGCCCAAGCCGCTGGGCAAACTCCGGATCGCCCAGGGTCGCGCGGAACACCCGCTCCCGCTCCTTGAAGTGGTCCTTCGCGATCTCGGCCATGTCGAACAGCGCCCGCACGATGAGCACAAAGAGGAACACGAAATGGAGCGCCAGGAACAGGGCGAACCGATAGGGATCGTTCCGCGCATCGATCATCTGCGTCCCCAGCAGCAGCATCAGGAACAGGGCCATGATGAGGTATACGCTCGCCGGCCGATCCGCCCGAACCCGCGCCCACGCCGTGCGCACGTGCGTGCCCAGGGTCTTGACTTCCCCAAATTCCGGTTCGGGCTCTTCGCTCATCGTGGCTCCCG
>CAYVOE010000058.1:1055-16765 GCA_964452795.1 uncultured Nitrospiraceae bacterium | reverse complement strand
TCAGCAGTTATAGTAGCTTCAAGCCCCGTTTTCGGAGTAGGAGCGGCCCTCTGTGGAACCCATTACGGGAGGAGGGGTTGCGTCGGCTTGGCCTATGCTGCCTGTGGGCGCCTATACAGAGCGACGCGGCAATCTTTACCTATGGGATGACTCTGACTTCGCGGACAAGGATCACCGGCTCACGTGAGATTGCCGCGTCGCTTATGCCCGGGCGCTCACAGACGGCATGGGCTGGATCGTTGTAAATATTACTGCCGCAAGCATTTGCGCACATGATCGCTCCTCGCAATGACGGGGTGCGGGATGACTCTGACTTCGCGGACAGGGATCACCGGCTCATGTGAGATTGCCGCGTCGCTCCTGCCTGGGTACACATCGAAGGCATGGGCGCAACCTGTAGTTGTACCTCCGCGCGCCTGTACTCCCACAGGGGCCCGCTCCTCGCAATGACGGGGAGGGGAGGACCATGACTTCGCAGACATGAGCTACCGGCTCATGTGAGATTGCCGCGTCGCTCCTGTATGGGCAACCCGGGACGGTCAAGGTGTGCATGTATTCAAAGGCGCCCAAGCAACGTCGAGCACCGGGGGGCCGCTCCTACTCCGAAAGCGCGGCCCGAACCTGCGATAACTGCTTATACTGCGGCGCCATGTGAATCGTTTTCATTCATCATGGCGGCCGCGCAAACGGCTTGGGGGCTCGCAATGACGGGTGGGGGCATGGCTCACGGCCCCGTTGAGCGCAGTCCTCGTAGTCCTGCGAGGGGTGGGGCGGACGTCGGTGGCGGGATGGTCTCGTCCGGGCCCTGAATGGATGTCCCGCGAGCGCGTTGACTCGCCTCCACCACCGCCGGACGGGGCCTATACGTCTCCGGCCTTGCGCAGCACCCAGATCATCTCGGTGCTGGCGGCGTCGAAGGGCTGGCAGTCGAAATCGCCGAAGACCGCTTCCACGTCGAATCCGCACAGGCGCACGAGGTTGTCCATCTCGCGGGGCGTGATCCAGGCTCGTTCCATGGGGAGGGTCTCGGTGCGCAACACCGTCCCGTTCTCGTCGACCACGTGGATGACGTGCTCTTCCGAGAGGATCTGCCGGTGCTCGTCGCAGATGGTGGCGCAGAAGTGGATCAGGCTGTGCTCGTCGTCGAGGGGATGGCGCCCGGCGAACTGGAGCAGTCCCGCCGAGCAGGCGCGAACGGGGGTGAGGGTCGAGGGGCGGGGCGCCCAGCAGTTGAGTATGAACCGGCCGTCGTCGGCCAGGTGGCGCCGGACGGTTTCGAGGCAGCGGCGCTGGTCCGGCGGCGTGAGCAGATGCATGAAGGTGCGATAGGCCATGGCGATGAAGTCGAAGCGGCGCCCGAGATCGAAATCGCGCATGTCGGCATGGACCAGCTTCAGCTTGCCCGGGACCCGGCCGACGGCCCGGAGCTTTCTCCGGCAAACGGCGAGCATGGCCTTCGAGTTGTCGAGACCGGTGACATCGACGCCCGACATGGCCATGGGGATGGCGATCCGCCCCGTGCCGCAGCCAAGCTCGAGGACGGCGCCTCCCCGGCGCACGGCCTGGCCCACGTAGAACTCCGCCTCGCCCGGCAGGCCGAGGTGGACCGCGTCGTAGAAATCCGCCCAGGGGTCGTAGGGCGCGGGAGCCGATCCGGCGCCCGTCGTTTGTCTTCGCGCCATGTTTACGCGCCCTTCAAGTGGGTGTCGAGGAACTCGAGCACCTGTCGAAACACCCTGCGCCGTGCCGTCGGGAAGATGTGATCGAAGGAATGACTGTGCTTCGGCACTCGAATCAGCGAAGCGGTGCATCCCGCCTGCTCGAGGCGTTCGAGGAGTTCCTCGGACTGCTCGAGGGGCACCAGCTTGTCGTCGGTGCCGTGGACCAGCAGGACCGGCGGGGCGTCGGCGTCGACGTAGGTGATGGGCGACGCGGCCGCCATGGGATCGACTCCGGCGGGCGCCGCCTTGCCCACGTAGGACCGCACATACGGCCCCCAGAAGATGTCGGTCGACCACTTCTTCTCGCTCTGTTTGAACCGGGTAAGGTCGGTGGGGCCGTAGAGGCTCACCACGGCCTGGACGTCGCTGGGCCATCCGGGGTTCTCCGTGCCTTCGAGCCCGTCCTCCGGTTTCGTAAAGGCCAGCATCAGTGCCACGTGGCCGCCCGCCGACGTGCCCAGGGCCCCGATGCGCTCCGGGTTCACCCGCAGGTCTTCGGCGCGGGACCGCAGCCATCGCACGGCCGCTTTGCCGTCGTGCACCTGCGCGGGAAAGGGTGCGCCGGGCATGGTGCGGTAGCTGATGGTGAGGGCGACGTATCCGTGCTCCGCCAGGCGCCGTCCGTACCAGTAGAGCTGGCGCCGCGACCCCGTGAGCCAGGCGCCCCCGTGGATGAGCACCACCGCGGGCCGCATTTCGTCGTTTCCGTTCCGGGGCAGGTAGAGGGTGCCCTTGAGCTCCTTGCCTTCGGGCCGGGCGTAGACCACCGACTCGGTCTCGAAGCCCCGAGCCGAACCAAAGGGCAGAAAGGCCCCCAGGATGCAGATCAGCATGAGCGTGTTCATAGGGCCAGCATAGGTGTTCCCTGCGAAGGTTACAAGCGGCGCCGTTCACCGTTACCGGCCGGTTCGATTCGCTTCGGGTACGGCCGAAACGCGTCGATCAGCCGGACGCGCGGGCCGCCAGGGCGTCGAGCTCGGCCCACCGTTCGTAGAGCTTCGCCACCCGGTCTCGGGCCGCCTCGACCGCCTCCAGCACCTCGTGAACCCGCTTGTAATCCTGCTGGTAGAAGGCGGGGTCCGCCATCTGGCCCTCGAGGGATTCGAGTTCGGATTCCGCCTCGAGGATCTGCGATTCCATGGATTCGAGTTCCTTCTTCTCGTGCCAGGTCAGGCGGCGGGGGCGCTCTTCGCCGGCGGGCCGGGCCGGCGCCGGCGGGGTCGACCGGGCCGGCGCGGGTGCCGGGGCGGACTCCGCCTTCACCTTCTCCCGGTAGAGGAGGTAGTCGTCGTAGTTCCCCGCGAGCTGCACCACCTTTCCGTCGCCTTCAAAGACGATCATGTGCGTACACAGGCGGTTGAGGAAGTAGCGGTCGTGGCTGACGATGAGGGCACACCCTTCCCAGGCGTCGACGGTCTCTTCCAGAATACGCAGGGTGGGCAGGTCGAGGTCGTTGGTGGGCTCGTCGAGCACCAGCAGGTTACCGCCGCGGAGCAGCTTCCGCGCCAGGTCGATGCGGTTGCGCTCGCCGCCGGAGAGGTTGCGCATGGGCATGTGGATGCTGGCGCGGTCGAAGAGGAACTTATCGAGGTAGCCCGGGACGTAGATGCGCTTCGGCCCCACGTCGAAGTAGTCCATGCCGTTCGAGACGTGCTGAAGGATGGTGGTGTCGGGATCCACCTCCTCGTGCATCTGGTCGACGTAGAGGAACTCGGTCGACTCCCCGATGATCACCTTGCCGGTGTCGGGCGCGTCGAGGCCCATAAGCACGCGGATCAGGGTGGTCTTGCCTGAGCCGTTGGGTCCCACAATGCCCACGCGCATCCCCGCCGTGAGGATCAGATCGACCCCCTGGAACAAGGTCCGGCCGCCGACGGTGCGCGAGACGTTTTCGGCCTCGAGGATGATCTTGCCGAGCCGGCGGGGCGACGGGATTTCGAAGGCGATCTCCTTGTGCCGTTCCGGCGGTCCCTGGGCCTCGAGCTCCTCGTACCGCTGGATCCGTGCCTTCTGTTTGGTGCTTCGCGCCTTGGCGCCCCGCCTTAGCCAGGCCAGTTCCTGACGCAGCATGCGCCGCCGGTTGCTCTCCGCCAGCGCCGTCTGCTCCTGGCGCAGGGCCTTGGCCTCGAGGTAGTCCTCGTAGTTGCCGCGGTAGGAGATCAATTGGCCGAACTCGAGCTCGACGATGCGGTTCGCCACCCGCTCGAGGAAATACCGGTCGTGGGTCACCAGCACGCAACTCCCGGCGTAATTCGCCAGGAAGTTCTCGATCCATTCGATGCTGTCGATGTCGATGTGGTTCGTGGGCTCGTCGAGCAGGAGCAGGTCGGGCCGCTGCAGGATCGCCACGGCCAGGTCCACCCGGCGCAGTTCGCCCCCCGACAGGGTCGAGAGGGTGCGGTCCGTCCCCGGCAGGTTCAGCGCCGTCGACACCTGGCCGATCTGCTGAGAAAGGGTCCAGGCATCGACGATCTCGAGCTCGTGCTGGAGGTCCGCCAGATCCTGGGCCGCCCGCGCGTGTTCCGGGCTGTCCGCCGGCATCCGCGCCAGCTCCTCGACCAGCCGATGGTGCCGATCCAGCAGCCGGACGGCGTCGTGCTGGGCCCGTTCCAGGGCCTGGCCCACCGTCTGCGCCCGATCCAGGCGGCATTCCTGGAGCAGGATCGCCGTGCGAAGTCCCTGCCGCCGGGTCACGCGGCCGTCCTCCGGCGTCTCCACTCCGCCCAGGATTTTCAGGAGGGTGGACTTGCCGGACCCGTTCCGTCCGATGAAGCCGATCCGGTCCCCTTCGTGAATGGTCAGGGAGACCCCGCGCAAGACGGGCTGGGCTCCGTAGTTCTTCCAAACCTCCTGGATGCCCAGGAGGGCGTCTGTCGTTCGTGTCTGGCTCATATTCCCCGCGTTGGGTGCTTTGCCCTTGTCCGGTCGAAAACCATGATTCTACAACAAGCGCCCGCGCCCCGATCATCCCCGCGAGACGACCGCCGCGCGAAAGGCGGGTCGCCCGCTAAAGCCCGAAAAACTTGCCGCCGATGCTTAGGGCATAGGCCTAAATCCGGAATTTGTGATGCATGGCGTCAAGCATCGGTCCCAACGCAAAACCCCTGCTGCAGTCGCTCGAAGAGGACTGCAAGCGCCAGTCGGAGCTTGTCGAGCACATCCGGGGTCTGCTTGCCCGGG
This sequence comes from uncultured Nitrospiraceae bacterium, assembly GCA_964452795.1. Classification (GTDB taxonomy): domain Bacteria; phylum Hydrogenedentota; class Hydrogenedentia; order Hydrogenedentales; family SLHB01; genus CAYVOE01. The sequence goes on along the minus strand of CAYVOE010000058.1, from coordinate 11,864 downwards.
CCGACGAGCGCCGCGCCGCGGAACCGCAGAACGCCCGGAAATGGAACAAGGTCCTGGATAACCTCGAGGCCGCCCTCGACGAGGCCAAGGCGAAGCTCGAACACTGCGAACGCCGGCTCGAAGACGAGCGCCGTCGGTACGACGGGGTCCCGGGGGGCAATGCCTTTCCCGACCCTACCCGGCAGGCCGCCGCGCCCGCAGCGGCACCCGTCGACGAGGGAAGCGGGTCGCCCGCCGAGGCGGCCGCGGCCCAATTCCTGCTCTCGACGCCCCTCGAGACGGTGGAAAGCGTGCCTCTGGAACAGGTCGCCCTCGCCCAGAACTACCTGGCATGGCGCAACGATGCGGGCCACTCCGACGGAGAGGACCGGCGCCTGGCGGGGCGCATTGAACTAGCGATCCAGGGCGGGAATCCGACGCCGCCCCCGTCTCCGAGCGACTCCGAACGGCGCCGGCAACAGGCCCTGCGGGTGGTGGTCGACAAGATCGCGGCGGGCGCCGTGGACTCGTTGACCCTGCGGGAGGTGGACCTGGCGGCGGCGTGCTACGCCGTGCTATGCCGCAAACCCGATGCCGACCTGTCGGAACGACGCCTTAAAGAACTGCTGCACCGGGCCTTGCTCGAGGTTGAACAGGTCTTGACCAACATGCGCCGCAAGATGGACGCCCTCTCCACCGGCACCTGAGCCCACCTTCGTTGGATTTCGATTCCTGCCCCTTATTCGCACATTCAAGGGGTGTCCGCGTCCAAAACCGCCGTCGATCGGGGAAAGGCCACGGCAGCCAGGCCATACAGCAGCACCGCGGCGCCCACGACGACGGGGAAGCCGGCGTGAACCGCCACGAGGGTGGCCAGAGTGGCGCCCACGACCGAGGCGCAGCCGTTGATGCCCCAGGCCCAGGGGAGCAGGTCGGTCCGGTCGCGGGCCACGACGGCCAGGGCCGAGGGGAAAGGGATGCCCATGCAGAAGGCGAGGGGAGCCAGAAGGAAGACGCTGGCGGCGATCTTGACGGCGTCGGGCCAGCCTCCCCCGAACCGGTACAGCCCGGGCAGCAGGAGCATGTACAGGAGCGAGACGACGGCGATGCCGATCACGGCCCGCCGGACGCGCGGGGCGGGCGGACCCGACGCGGAGGCGGCGTAGAGGCTGCCCAAACCGGAAAACAGGAGCAGCGCCGCGAGGACCACGGTGACCGCATACACCGGGTAGGCCAGGAACAGCATGAACCGCTGGATGAGGGCGATCTCGAGGAACATGAAACTCAGGCCGAGGGCGGCGAAGTAGGCGAAGACCCGGCCCTTGCCGCCCCGCTTGCCGGGCGATCGGGCCCACACGACCAGGGGCAGCAGGATGAGCACGGCCCCGGCAATCAACGACTGGACCACGGTGGCCACGATGGTGATGTAGCCCCATTCGATGAAGTTCACCCAGTCCGGTCCGGCGGACTCGAGCAATCGCGGCAGGGTGGACCATTTGAAGAACCGGAAGAAGTAGGGCCGATTGTCGCGGGGCGGCCGCACGTACTGGATATAATCCCGGTAGAAGCCCTCGCGCCCCGGCGAGAGGATGGCCTGGGCCGCTTCATAGTGGATGGGACGCTCGAGGAACGTGAATCGGTTGACCTCGTCGGCCCGGATGCCGGGGAGGTTGCAGAGGTCGAACCCCCGGTCGTCGCAGAAGGTACGGATCTCCTCCACCTGCGCGTCGGTCAGAGGGGCGCGGCTGATGACCAGCGTGGCGTTGTTCCACGAGCGGATGAAGGCGATGTGCCGGCCGGGGTCCTCGTATCCCCGGGCCTCGCAGGCGGCGACGGCCGTTGCGAAGAGCTTGATGGCCTCCCCGGCCGGGGCGCGGACCCAGCAGTTGGCCGAGAACACGCCCCGCTCCGACAATCGGCTCAGGCAGAGCTGAAAGGCCTCGACCGTGTACAGGTAGCTCTCGTTGAGGGCGTATACGCCCGCGCCTCCCGCGCCCAGGGACCCGAACATGGGAAGCTGGATAAGGTCGTACTCGTCGTCGTTCGACGCCAGGAACCCGCGGCCCTCCGCCAGGACGGGGGTGACGTCCGGCCGCCGGTAGAGCCCGCCCGAGAACTCGCCGAGAAGGCCGTTCACGAGATCCGGGACGTGGGGGTCCACCTCGAGGGCCGTGACGTGGGCCGCTTCGTGCACCAGGGCATTGAGCACCTCCATGCCGCCCCCGGCGCCGATGACCAGGACCCGCGGCCGGTCCACCAGCCGGTAGGGCAGGGCCGACGTCACGTAGTCCAGGAACGTGAAGGGGCGCAGCGAACCGTCGAAGGCGCTCACCGGCGAGATCGCGCCCGCGTCGAAGAACAGGCCGATCTGCTCGGGCAGCGCGCCGTACTCGCTCATGGGATAGTTGCCGATCTGGCCGGGAGTTTCCCGAATGAGATCGGATTTCACGACGGTGAGGGTGGAAAGGGGGCTGTACCGCTCGGTAAGCACCAGCGCGTCGGGGTACAGCCGCGCATAGGACAGGGCTTTGTACTCGGAGACGCGAACGGGCACGTAGCGTCCGCTCGCCGCGGCGACCGCAACCGCCGCCAGCAGGAGTGCCCCCGTCGCGCGCCGGATACGCCCCGTCGCCAGCAGCAAACAGGCCAGCGCCGCCGGCACCGCCAGGACATAGGGCAGGGCCGCGGGCGGAGCGGCGTAGAGCAGCCCCACCGCGGCGGCCGCCCCCAGGCCCGACCCGGTCAGGTCGTAGAAATACAGGCGGGCGACGCGCCCGGGTTCGCGCAGGAACATGAGGGCGATGCACGCCGAAACCAGGAAGAAGGGCAGGGAAAGGACCAGGTACAGGGTGAAGAGGTATAGCCACTGGATGCGCCGGTGGGCGAGCTGCAGCGTCTCGAAGGGGATGGCCTGGCTGAGGGCGTAGCAGCCCGGCAGGCTCAGGGTCAGCAGAAGCGCGCAGAGAAAGAGCCAGGACGACTCACGGCCCCGGAGCCGCGGCCGCAGCGCCGCCAGCAGGGACCCCGCCGCGCCGAAACCCAGCATGGCGATGCTGATGATCATGTAGGCGAAGTGGTGCCACTGCGCCACGGCGAACACGCGCATCAACACGATTTGGTAGGCGATTCCCACGGCGCTGACGAGCGCCAGGGCGATCCAGGAGGGCTTGAGCCCCATTTCGCGCCCTCGTCAGCGGGGGCCGCCGGTCAGGGGTACGAAACGCACCGGCATCACGCTGCGCTGCCGCACCTTCCCCTCCGCGTCTTTCTCGACCCGCATGAGCTGCTGCACCTGGAACACCGGTCCCACGGGGATCACCATTTTCCCCCCGGGCTTGAGTTGCTCGATGAGGGGCGGCGGGATGTGGCTGGCGGCGGCCGTCACGATGATGGCGTCGTAGGGCCCGTGCTCGGCCCAGCCGTTGTAGCCGTCGCCGGTGCGAACCTCGACATTTTCATACCCCAGCCGCTTGAGGCGATCCCGCGCCGAATCGGCGAGTTCCGGCACGATCTCGATGGTGTAGACCTGTTGGACGATCTCCGCCAGCACGGCGGTCTGATAGCCGGAGCCGGTGCCGATCTCGAGCACCACGTCGTCGGAATCCACCTCGAGCAGTTCGGTCATGCTCGCCACGATGTACGGCTGCGAGATGGTCTGACCATAGCCGATGGGCAGGGGTTTGTCGCGATAGGCCTCGCGCCGTTGCGATTCGGGGACGAAGACGTGGCGGGGCACGGCCCGCAGGGCGTCGAGAACGGCCTCGTCTTTCACGGCGTCGCGGCCGAACGTGTCCGTGGCGATGTTCTTCACCAGCCGGGCGCGCTCCTCGGCGTAGGGATCCCGTTCCGACCGTGCGGAGTCGGTCGAAGGAGACGGGGCAACCAGCAGACCCGCAAGGAGCGCGACGAGCGCCGGCCGACGCCACAGTCGGCGGTGAATGGGCTTCAACATGGCTAGACCTCCTTCCCGGCGTCGCGAATGCGGTACGGGCGCGTCGGAACCGACCCAACCGAAAGACAGTGTACGCGGCCTTTCCCGCGAATCCAAAAGGCGTCCTAGACGGCGAAGCGGAGGAGGATGAGGCTGACGGCTTCGTAGAGGGCCGCCACGGCGAGCATGATCGCCACCACGGCCACCCCGGACAGGGAGACGAGGAAGGCACGCCCCACGGCGCCTCGTTCGTTGCGCATCACGCCGAGGCCGAGGTTGAAGAGGAAGGCCACCACCGCGAAGGCGGCGATGATGTAGGCCTCGAGCTCGAGAACCATGGTGATGGAGTGAAAGGTGAATCCGTCGGCCGAGCCGATCCACATGGGCGACAGGCCGAAACCGACCAGCGTGAAGCTGAGGGCGTTCTTGGCCAGGGCGAAGAGGGTGCCGAAGACCGGAACCAGGGTGCCGGGTACGAACATCAGCAGGAAGGTGGCGTACCCGAAATTGTGGAGGAACGTCATCAGCGCGGCCAGGGGGATGTTGCCGCTCAGGTAGGCCTCGCCGACGTAGCTCAGGTCGTCTCGGTACAGCACGTTCTGGATCATGCCCATGAGCCGCAAATTGGCCAGGGGATAGCGCATGGCCAGCAGCATGGCGCAGAAAAAGAGTCCGTAGTACAGGAAATGGAGCGCCCAGAGCACCCCGGGCCACCGGCTCAGATCCGCCAGGACGGGCAATCCCCGGCCCAGCCGGCCCATCCCGACGCGGCGCAGAAAGCCCACCTGCACGCCCGCGCCTCCGAAGGCCATGAGGGCCAGCCCGGCGATGAGCCCCACGGTCCATCCCCGACTGGCGAGGGCGGTGGGATGGACGAGCGCCGGAGCCGCCTCTTCGCCATCCTCGCCTTCCTCGGCGGCGCTGAGACTGAGCTCCTTCGCGCGGGCCGCCTCGAAACCGTCGGGCACCAGCCAGGCCCGCTTCAGTTCCTCGCTTTCCGCCGCAAGGGCGCGCAGGTCGGGGTGATCGGGCGCCACGTAGGCGAATCCGAACCCCGGAATGTTGTCGCGGATCCGGCCCACGACTTCGAATCGCGTGCCGCCGATCTCGATTCGGTCGAAGCGGGCGAGGGGGCCCGCCAGGATTTCCGCCCGGCCCCGTTCGGGCAGCCGGCCCGAGGCGAGCAGTTCGGGCCACCGGTCCGGAGCCATGTCGAGGAGAAGGAAGAACTCGTGTCGGTCCAGGCCCAGCCCGTCGATCAACTCCTGTCCGTCGGACATCCCCCGGAGTTCCCGCAGCAGCTCCCGTTCGAGCATCGACGGAGACGGAATTTCGTCGGAGGTGAGCCGCCGGAGCAGGATGGGCTGGCTGCCGGGCATGGGAGATTCTTCTTGAACCAGGATCAGCGAACGGCCCCAGGGCGTGTTGTCCTGAAGCTTCTCTTCCTCGTGGGCCACGTAGAAGACGACGGCCCAGCCCGCGAGAAAGACCAGCGCCGAAAGAAACACGGGGGGAAAGATTCGGCGCGGCGGCGTGGCGGCGGGCGGCGGAGTGTCTGCGGGGAAAGCCATGGGGGAGAGGATCTCCTTCCGAGGGTTACGACGTGGAGTCGGCCGAACCGGTCAGGACGCCCACCGTGTGGCGGGTCAGTTCACAGAAGTAGTCCCCCGCGTCGGGTCCGCACCACGACATGAAGCCCGTCTCGTACCCCAGGCGCCCGTCTTCATCCGTCTCCGAATAGTACCGATCCGGCGAAATATAGCCCACGTAGTCGCCGTTGAAGCTGAGCATCCACAGGTCGATCCCCTGTCCCGACGCCCATTCCCTCAGTTCGCAGCTCAACTCGCCGCTGAAGTCGCACGGCATCCCCACGAGCACGAGGTCGCCCAGCCGAACGCCCTGGATCCAGGCATCGTCGTCGACCCCGGCGAGGCGGAAGGCATAGGGCGACAGCCGCCACCGGAGATTCAGCCGCGCCTGGAAGGGCGGCACGGTCAGGGGCGCTCCCACGGCGGCTACCTCCACGGCAGGCCGAAGCTCGATATCTCCCGCCGCGTCGAGCACCCGCTCGGCCAGGTCGCGGCCGAGGGCAGCGGCACGGGAGTAGGCGTCCGGACCTTCCGGCGCGCGGGCGCCCATGCTGCCGACGGCGCCGCCCAGATAGAGGGCGAACGCCCCGGTCCGGTCCTCGATCTCCCGCTGGAGATGGCCGGGAAAATCGCCGCTGAAGAGCATGTTGTCTCCGCCCAGCACCGTGGGATGGGCGGAAAACCGGACCACGTAGCAGCGGTCGCCGTCTTCTTGCTCCACCACGAGGTAGCCCACGCGGGCGTCCACGGCGCCGTCGCGGGCGCGGTTGCGGATGAGGTCGGGCGCCTCGAAGTCTCCCCAGGCCACGGAGGCGGGCTCGAGTCCCGCCACGGCGTCGGCAATGGCCAGGGAGAAGGATTGAACGAGTCGGTCGAGCACCCGGGGATCGTAAGGGCCCGCGAAACCCCGCGCCATGAAGCCGGGGGCCCAGGCTCCCGGACCCGAGTGGGTATGGGTGGCGTTGAAGAGGATGCGGGAAGGGTCCAGCGGGGTCTCCCGAGACACCCGGGCGCGGACGGCGTCGGCGAGGTTCTCCGGCACGATGAGCATGTCGCTGCCCACCACCACCGCCGTGTCCGCGCCGTCGCTCAGGGCCAGGGCCTTGACGTACAGCTCGTCGCGGACGCCTTCCGACGGTCGGCCCTGGCGATCGCCAAACCCCGCCAGGGGCGTGCCGGGATGCGGCGTGATTCTCCGGTACGACCACGCCGCGCGCAGCCGTTCGGGCTGCTCCCTCAGGTCGATGGTTTGGCCCTGACGGTCCACCGCGGCGATGGCCTCGCGATAGTAGCCTTTGCCGCGGAAATCGGTCGTTCCATAGGTGGGCCAGGGGCCGATGAGCAGCACGAACAGCGCGCCCAGGCACACGAGAACGACGAAAACGACGAGAAGTATCTTTTTCCAGACGCGCATGCAGGATCCCTTCGCCAATCCACGGCACGAGGCCCGCCTATCATAGCGAACCGGTCCGCCCAAGGAAAGGCGATTCCGCCGGAGGGACGCGCGAGACCCTCGAAGACGCCATCCGGACGGCGGACCTTCCACGGCGGTTGCGTTCATTCCGAAGGGACTGTTAGTATTTGCCGGTTGCGGCGGGTCGAAGATCCGTCGGCGTCTCTTCAGGGGGGAATGCCCTCGAAGTGGATACCGGGACACTGGGAGAATTCGAACGATGCGGAAGCCTCTGACAGGACTGTTGGCGGCCCTGATCCTTTCCTTGACGATCCATCACGTCGCGAGCGCCCAATGGACGTGGACGCCCGAAACCAAGCGGTGGGTCAACGTCAAGCGTCTGCCCAAGGAGACGGCGGAACTCCAGCTCGAGTACGCCCGGAGCTTCCTGACGAGCGGCAACTACAAGAAGGCGCTCCGCGAGACCGACAAGTTCAACGACTACTACGGCGACAGCGAGTACGCCGACGACAACCAGTTCCTGCGCGGCGAGATTCGCATGGCCCAGGGCTCGTACCAGAACGCCGCCCGCGAATTCCAGCAGGTGGTGGCCAACTATCCCGATTCCGACCTCTTCGACGATGTGGTGGACAAGCAATATGAAATCGGCGACTACTTCTACGAGAAAGGTCAGCGTCGGGCGGGCCGCCGGTTCGGTCTCTTCGCCAAGGCCCCCTACAAGAAGGCCATCGAGACCTACAACATGGTGATCGACAACCAGCCCTTCTCCCAGGCGGCGGCCGAAGCGCAGTACAAGGTGGGCCTGTGCCACTTCGCCCGGAAGGAGTACGTCGAGGCAGCCTACGAATACCGGCGCGTGGTGGAAGACTACGCCGGCTCGGAATGGGTGGATGAGGCCAGCTACGGCCTGGCGGAGACCTATTACAAGTCGTCGCTGCCGCCGGATTATGACCAGTCCCCCAGCAAGCTCGCCATCGACGCCATCGACGAGTTCAAGGTGCGCTTTCCCGGCGACGAGCGGGTTTCGGACCTCGACGCCAAGCGCGCCGAGATGCGCGAACGCATCGCCGAGCAGCGGCTGCGGACGGCGCGGTTCTACGAGCGCCGAGGCGACTACACCGCCGCGCGGCTGTATTACGAAGTCGTGGTCGAGCAGTTCGGCGAGACGAACCCCGCCGAACAGGCCCGGGCGTGGCTCGCGGAGAATCCCCTGAGCCCCGACGACCCGGCCGCCTTCATGTTCCCCGGATCGGCGGGAGAATCGTAGGCATGCGCCTTTCGGGCTGGGTTGTGCTGATGGCGGCGCTGGCGGCGGCGGGCTGCGGATATTCCACCCGCAGCTCCCTCGACGAGCGCTACCAGACCATCGCCGTGCCCGCCTTCCAGAACTACTCCCGCGAGTACGATCTGCAGGCCCCCCTGACCAATGCCATCGTCGGCAAGTTCGTCACGGACGGCCGGCTCAAGGTGGTGGACGTCGAAGACGCCGACCTCCTCCTCGAGGGCGTCATCCTCAATTACGGGTTGCGGGGGCTTACCTTCGACGCCGACGACGAAGTGTCCCAGTTCTTCGTGGTCGTGACCGCCGGCGTGCGCCTCACCGACCGGCGAACCGGCGAAATCCTGTGGGAAGACCGCGAGATGGCGGGGGAATCGACCTTCTACGCCCGCGCCGCGGGCCAGTCTTCCGACCGGCTGCGGGGCAACGCGGAGTACTTCCTCGCCACGGTCCGGTCCTTCCCCTCCGAAGAGGAGAACCGGGGCGCCTCCGAGGCCCTCGAACAACTGGCGTCCGACATCTTCTACCGCACCATCGAGCCCTGGTAGCGCGCCATGATGAAAGCGGCGGAGTTCATGCGGGCCGTGGAGAAGGGGCCCATCGGCCCCGTCTACCTCTTCTGCCCCCACAAGCCGCCCCGGGCCCGGGATCCTTCGTTTGAGCCGCTCCTGGCCCAGCGGGCCGTGGCCCGGGCCGTCGAGGCGCTGGTCGACCCCGGCCTGCGCGACCTGTGTTACAGCGTCTACTATGCCGAAGAGGCCGACCCCGCCGAGATCGTGTCCGTAGCCCGGACCTTCCCGTTCCTGGCGGACCGGCGCGTGGTGGTGATCCACAACGCCGAACGCTACGAGGCCGAGTCGGTGGGCGGACCCCTCCTCGAGTACCTCGCCGAGCCCGCCGACACCACGGTGATGCTCCTCGTGGCCAATCGCATTGACCGACGGCTCAAGCTGTACAAGGCCTGCGAGAAAGGCGGCGAGATCGTCGAGTGTCCCGAGCTCAAGGACCACGAGCTGGCCCTGTGGATCCACGACGAGGTCAAGGCCGTGGGAAAATCCATCGAGCCCGACGCGGTCACCGAGATCGTGTCGCGGACCGGCGGTCGCCTCAGCGAGGTCTGCAACGCCGTGCAACTGGTGTCCGGCTACATCGGCGACGCGCCCACCATCCGGGCGGACGACGTGGCGATTGCCTGCGCCGACGTGGCCGAGGACGAGGTCTGGGCCTTCACCGACGCCATTGCTCAGTCCAACACCCACGACGCCATCCGCGTGCTGCGCCAGCTCATCGATCTCGGCAAGAACGAGTTCGAGATCATGGGCATGATCAACTGGCTGCTGAAAACGGCCTACGCCGTGGCCGCCGGGATCGGGTCCGAGCTCAAAGTCAGCCCCTACCAGGCGGGGAAAGTCAGGCCCCTCGTGGAAAAGCTGGGCGTGCGCAAGCTGCGCGATGCCTTTTCCCTGTGCATGGAGACCGAGATCCTCCTGCGATCCACCGGCGTCGACCGAGCCCTCGCCCTCGAGCTCCTCGCCATCAAGCTCGCCGCGCCCCGGCGCGCCCGCAAACCCGCGCCCGCCCAGCGCGAACGCGCCTGACACCGGCGCGCCACCCTCAGGAAGGCGACGGCCCACCCCTCTCGCGACGGCAGACGCGACCGCGCCGCCGCGGGACGCGGACCGACCCTCAGGGTTCCGAAGGCTCGCCGGCGCTGGGCTCCGCGGCGTCCGCCCGGACCTGGGCCAGCACGAACTCGGCCATGGCCGCGTCGTCCTCCGTCACCAGCACCCGCACCCGCCCGAGACCGCCCACCGTCACCGGAAGGATCGAATGGGGGACCTCGGAATTCGCCTGGGCCGAGATGCCATGGGACTCCAGGAACGATATGACCACCGAGGCCTCCGTATCGCTCCAGCACGTGTGCACGGGCACCATGGGGCGCCCCTGTCCGTCGAAAATCATCTCAGTCCTTTCGTAGCACGCCACGCGCGGCGCCTCAATATGCCGCGCCGACCGTCCCCCTGTCCAGTCGCCTCCTTGTCTTGTGTGTCCTGGCCCTCCCAGCCGAGATCTCTTTGCATTTTCCTCTGGCCGCGACGCTCATCGCGTCCCGGCCATCCCGGCGAAAATCTCCTCGTCTCGGGCGGGGACGCCCCAGCCCCTCCCTCCATCCAATGGCGTAGGTTGTGGCCCGGCCGTCTCGGCCAAATCGAGTCCAATTTTCACTTGGCCGAGCCATCCAATCCACTCCCGCCGATACTCGCGCAGCGGTTTGCCCGCAGCCCGAAATCCAAGCTCCCGCAGCTTGACCCGCGCCCGGCCCGTCTGGTACCATCAACAGGCTGTCCGGCACGTCCCACCGCGCCGAACACAGCCCCGTGGGGGTGTAGCTCAGATGGGAGAGCGCTGCGTTCGCAATGCAGAGGTCAGGGGTTCGATCCCCCTCACCTCCACCACGATAAGTTATTGACAGGCGGTCGCTTACGGAGTAATTCCCAAGCGGCCGCTTTTCTGTTTCGGGGGCGGGTCACTAACTGGTCACTACTGGGCCTCAAGCGGGGGGTGGGGCCTGCCGAAAGTTTCCTGCATCACAGGTTGTGGGCTACAATGCCGATGC
>CAYVOE010000058.1:0-1045 GCA_964452795.1 uncultured Nitrospiraceae bacterium | reverse complement strand
CACGTAAAACTAATTAAGCCGACGGGTTGCACGAGCGAGCCGTTGGCTTTTTTCGTGCCTGCCTGTGCCGTTTGTGTGTCGAATCTTCCTGATTCTCCTCTGAAAGACTCTCCTTACTCCTCGATGTCAGTTCTGTCCTGAACGAGATCAGGGTTGTCTGTTAGTGTGAAATCTGCTAAGTTACTTGTGGCACTTTATGGCGTCACCCTGCGGGCATGGAGCGAGTGGCTACGGAAGGTCATACTGCATGGCAAAGAAGCGCGACCGAGAGCGCAGGGGCGGGTGCCTGCGGTAGCCTCGATCAGGACAATGAGATTTCCGGCCAGAAAGAGACCGACTTCTCTCACTTGCTCTTGTAGGCACTTGATGGAGGGGGAGAAGCCTGGGATGAAGCCCAGAGCAGGCTGGACTTTTGTCGACCCGGCGAGGAGCTCACGAGAGGGGGCCGGCGTTCACCTGATCCGGAAAACGACTTAGTTGTGCTAACCGCGTTTCTGCCGAAGCAAGAAAAGGAGTGGGTTAACCGCGAAGCCGTTCATTGAACGGTTCGTCAAGGGGGGTACTGGGGTGGCGAAGTACGATGAAGTCGGTTACTGGTCGGAGATTAAGCTCGACATTGTTCGCAAGTACGCATCCGCCTATTCAACAGTCCTTGCCAATCAGAAATTCATACAAAGGTACATTTATATTGATGCATTCGCTGGTTCAGGGGTGCATATCTCAAAGGCCACGGGCAAGTTTGTTCTCGGAAGTCCACTAAACGCGCTAAACGTATGGCCTTCGTTTCACGAGTTTCATTTCGTGGACTTGGATCGTGACAAGGCTGAGCAACTGCGCGAACTAACAGCTGAGAAAGAGAATGTATTCGTCTACAATGACGACTGCAATCGCGTACTGCTTGAAGACGTGTTTCCGCGCGTAAAGCACGAAGATTACCATCGCGCCCTCCGTTTACTGGACCCCTATGGCTTGTACCTGGATTGGAAGGTGATGCAAACGGCCGGCCAGATGCGCACGATCGAGACCTTCTTGAACTTCATGGTTA
>CAYVOE010000057.1:0-16874 GCA_964452795.1 uncultured Nitrospiraceae bacterium | reverse complement strand
TCCGGGGACACTCAGGCCGGCTATTGTAGCATGAACGGCGCCGTCCGTCGAAGTCGGGCTCGGCATTCCTCTTACCGTATCCGGCGGATCGAAAGCCGCGGATAACGTGTCTGGCCCGGTTCGGACGGGGAGCCTACGCCGGATGCAGCGAATTCGGCGAGGGTCGGGGGTTCCGTCCCTGCCTCTGGGTGATTTGTTGCCATTTCTGACAAACTAACCGACAAGCGATCATACTTTGGTGACACTGAAAGATGCAGCAACACGGATCTTCGGCGCAAAGGGATTCAATGACTTAGGATGTCAACCGTGCGATGGCCCGAAACTTGCTCGTATACACTGCCTTGAAAAGCACAGCACACCCGGTAGTTTGAAGTCGAATGTGGCGTTGGCCACTCGCGCGCGCATTCGGTGCGACCGGATCCGACCAAGACGCAAAGGGAAGGGGTTGGTATGCGATTGCGGACAGTCGGCATGGCCGTGGCCGTATGGGCAGTGGGGGCAACGGTCGCCGCCGCAGACGTCTTGAACGGCACCTTCGACAGCGGGTTGTCGGACTGGGTCGTCGAAGGGGACGTCACGGACGATTCAGGAGCGGCCCGGCTGGGCGACAGCGGCGCCGAGTACAGTCTCCTGTATCAGGGGGTGGCCCTGGGGCCGGGGGCGTATGCGCTCCAGTTCGATTTCCTGAACGGATTGTCGGACGAGGTGCTGTCCGACCCCTTCACCTTTCCCGATGCCTTCTTCGCCTCCCTCTATTTCATCGACGATCTCGCCGCATTCGACCTCGCGACGCTCAGCTACGACGCCGTGCATTCCCTGCTCGATCTGGACGCCACGGGACCGTACAACGTCCACGGGCAGGGCCTCTTGTCGGCCAGCCCTTTGGGCGCGGGGTGGACGCGCTTTCGGTACAGCTTCCTCAACAGCCACGCCTACGCCCTCCCGACCTTCGAATTCTTCAACTTGAACGGATTGAGATCGGACAGCGCGGTGCTTGTCGACAACGTTACGATCGAGGCCGTCGCGCCGCCGGCCGTTGTGCCGGAACCGGCGAGCCTGATCCTGATGGTCGCGGGTGTCCTGGCGGGAGCGGCGCTTCGGCGTCGTGCCTGCCGCTCGTAGCGCGGTTCGCAAGCGGGGGGCGCTAGCGTGCGCATGGGCTCAGCGACATTGCATCTCACCGGTCCGCCGCGGACGTTCCGTCGGTGGTGTGGGCCGTCTCGTTCGCGGCGTTCTCAGGGCCCGCCCCTCGAAGCGCCGCCGCCTTCGCCGACATCCCTCCACAGGACCCGGCGGGCTCCTCATCCATACCCCGGTAGACGACAAGGGAGAAGGTAATGTTTTCTTTGCGTTCGGCACGATTCGGCCTATGCTGGGGAGGACTGGCGGTCCTGCTTCTGGCCGTGTCGTCGGCGCCGGCTCAGGAGTTGCAGGACCTGAGCGCCGAGGCGACGGTGAGCACGGCCAACGAGCGAACCGTCCTGGATCGGCAGACGCGTCAGCTCACTTCCACGGTGGACGTGACGATCGCCAACGAATCCGACCGGCCGTTGTCCGCGCCGCTCCACCTGGTTCTCGACGTGGGCGGTGCGGCGGTGACGGTGCCCGGCGCCGCCGGCGGTCCCGGCACCGAGCCCTACAACGCCTTCTACTTCGATCTGAGCGACAGCCTCTCCCAAGGGGTCCTTTCGCCCGGCGAACACGTAACGCGGACGATCCAATTCGTGCGGGCCGCGGACGTAGCGCTTCAGTACCGCGTTCGGCTCTACGGCAGGCCTTCGGCCGAAGAGGAGGTCCCGGAGGTCATCACGGCCGAAGCCGGACCCGACCGGATCCTGATGCTCCCCGCGAACCAGGCCACGCTCCGGGTGATCCTGGACGGCTCCGGCTCGACCGCGCCCGGAACCACCCTCACGGAATACCGCTGGAGCGGCACGCCCGATCCGGCGGACGTGGTGAAGCCGGAACTGGACCTCGGCCAAGGCGTATACGACTTCGAACTCGTGGTGGCGGACGATCAGGGGCGGGTAAGCACGCCCGATTTCGTGCGGATCACGGTTCAACTCGAAGGCAACCAACCCCCGGAGATCGTCTCCGCCCCGCTGATCCGGGCGACCCAGTACCACGTCTACTATTACGAGGTAAATGCCATCGACCCCGAGGGCGGGCCGGTGTCGTATGAATTGGTCGACAAGCCGGCGGGCATGAGCGTCGATCCGGCCTCCGGGGTGATCGTCTGGTCGCCCGGACCCAACCAGACCGGCGCCCACACCGTGGAAGTGGCGGCCCTCGACGCCGAGCAGGCCCGGGACGCCCAGGCCTTTACGGTGGAAGTGGAGCCCCATAACCTTCCGCCCCAATTCACGAGCGTGCCCGGCCGCGCGGCGCGGGTGGGCGAACCCTACGTATACAATGCGACGGCCTACGACCCCGAAGGAGACGACCTGAGCTTCGGGCCCGGGGCGGTCCTGCCGGCGGGGATGACGGTGGCCGCTACAGGACGCGTGGAATGGACACCGGCCCCGGGCGACGTGGGGATCCACGATGTCGCGCTTCAAGTGACGGATCCGGAGGGCGCCTTCGACCAGCAGAGCTACCTCATCGAGGTCATCGACCCCAGCGAGCCCCTCGAAGTGATTCGGCCCACGGGCGAGCACCGGATCAAGATAGGCCAGGAACTGCGCCTGCCTCTGGAAGCCAGCCATCCGGAGGCGGCCTTCACCGTGGAACCCCGGCTCGAAAACGGGCGCATCGAGGGCGAGTACTTCTACTTCACGCCGGCGAAGGGTCAGGAAGGGACCCATCCGGTGGCGTTCATCGCCCATTTCTCCGACATGAAGGCCTCGAGCGTGGTGTCGCTCATCGTGGAGCGGGACAATGCGGCGCCGACCATCGCCTCCATCGCACCCCAAACCGTCGCGGAAGGTCAGCAGTTGACCCTCGCTCTGGAGGTTGCCGATGCCGACGACGATCCGCTGGACCTTTCCGTGGCCGGCGCCCTGCCCGAAAACGCCGTGCTCAACGAGATCACCCACGAATTTCTCTTTGCGCCCGGCTTCGACCAGGCCGGGACCTATGAGCTGACGTTCGTGGTGTCCGACGGTATGGACGCGGCCTCGGCGGACGTCGAGATCGTGGTGACCGATACGCCCCCGACCGCAAGCAATCTCGAGGTCAACCTCGACCCGCCGGCCAGTCCCACGTTCCTGACCCGGCAGACCATCTCGGGCACCATCAACGGCGAAGCGGGTCCGCCCCAGACCGCACCGCTCATCTTCATCACGGGTCTGGCGCCCGACAAGGTGCGGCAGGGCCGCAGCGAGACGGTGACGCTCACGGGGCTCAACACCGCGTTTGAACCCGGCGCCACGACGGTCGATTTCGGTCCGGGCATTTCGGTCGAATCCTTCGAGGTATTGTCGCCCACGTCGGCCCGCGCCGTGATCGCGGCGGACGAACAGGCGCCCGTGGGGCTGCGCGAAGTAAGCGTGGCGCAGAGCGGTCTCAACATTTACTCGGTTGTGGCCTTCCGCGTGGAGCCGGGCGCGGCGACCGTCGCCGGCCAAATCGTCGACCCCCTGACCCAGCAGCCGCTGAGCAACACGCGGGTCGCCATCGAAGGCACGGGCATCGTCGTGTTTACCGACAGCGAGGGCCGGTTCGAGGTGGACGGCCTCGATTCGGGCGCCGTGACGCTGCTCATCACGCGGCCGAACTACGAGGTCCGGCGCGTTCCCCTGGCTTTGGGGCCCAACCAGAACGTGCAACTGGAGGAGCCCCTGCCGCTGAACGCCCTGGCCCGGCCTCCCCAGCCCGCCGGCAGCCTGCCGCGGGCCGCAACCCTGGCGAGCGTCCTCGACCGCAACGTCGGCAGCGTGACGGGCGGCCTCTCGGTCGAGCAGGCGGAGGAACTGATCCTGGACACCCTCCTCGTCGTGGGCGGCACCCAGGTGGGCGTGTACGACGAGGCCGGCCGACAGCTCAATCCCAAGGTGAGCGGCGCGGGTCTGATGACCCTGTCCCCGGAAGGCGTCCGCCGTCAGGCCGAGGCCATGATCCAGGGCGACACCTACAGCCTCGACGACATTGTCCAGATGATCGCCGGCGCCTTCGCGTGGATGAACGATCAGCCGCCCACAACGCCGGATGTGGTGAAGGCCTTCCAGGAGGCCGTGAACGACGCCTGGGCCAATCCCAACGATCCCGGCTCCGCCATGGCCATCCTCCTCTTCAACGAAGGCACCGTCCTCATGTCGCAGCCGCCGATGGTGACGGGCGACAGGCTATTCAACCGGTTCCAGACCTTCCTGCTGATTACCAGCTTCCTCGTCCACAACATTACGATCCTCGACGAGGCGATAGACAACCTCCTGATCGAGCACGGCCTCGATCCCGACCGCATCGCCGCCGGCGACCTCTCGGGAGTCGAATTCGCCCGGCGCATGCCTCGGCCCGACGAGCCGACGTCGCCCGACTTCGTGCTCCGCGACACCCTCGCCTCGGCACTCGAGGCCGCCTTCGAATGGGTCTTCGGCGGTCCCGCCTATGCCCAGGAGGGCGGGGTGACCATCCCGCCTCCAAACGACTACTTCGAGCGGCCGTATTTTGAGGGCCAGACCTATAACCGCGTCTGGTCCTATCTGAAGGGACAGATCCTCTCGGACGCGTTGCAGGCCGCCATGTGGAACACGGTCGCGAGTCTCGCCTTCCGTGCCGTCGCCGCCGTTGCCATCGGATCGACGGGCGGGCTGGGCGGCGTGTTGGTGGCCACCACCATCGTCGCGTCCGCCGTGGACGGCCTTATCAGCGCCTTCATGGGGAAATACGTAGTCGGGGCCTTCGTGGCGGCTCATCTGGAGGGACTGACACCCCCGCCGCCCTTACCCGACAGCAGTCGAATCGTCGGAGACAAGCTCATCCTCCGGTTCGACACCAGCACCGCGGACAACGACATGCGTTCCGACCAATCGGCGAAGCAGCGGCCGTTTAACTACACCTATCAGGTCTTCCGCTTCGACGACCCCCGGGAAACGGACATCTCGAAGGGCGTTCTGCTGAAGGACGCCGTGCTGGAACCGATTCCCAGCGACGAAATCGGCGCCGGCCAGAACCAGCTTCAGTTCGTCATTCCCCTTCATACGCTGAAGGTGGGCGCCAATTTCCTGCGCATCGCCGCCATTCAGTACGTCCCGAGTGTCACCCAGTTCTTCGACGAGGCCGGTCAGTTCAATGCGAACCCGCCGACCTTCACCTACCAGGATCAGTTCGGCTACGTCGGAGTCGACACCGTCAGCAGCAAGGTGGATCTGGTGTCGAAGTTTCAGGACTTGCTGACGCCCGACGAGAAGACCATCCTGGCCGACCTTGAAGAGCAGGACCTCAAGGCCCTAATCGACGGCACGACGCTGGAAGAGATTCGGAGCGAGCGCAAGCGGCTCGAAATCGAGCTTGAGCTCTTCCGGACCGGCCGCCGCGCCAGGGCATTCGAAGCCGTGAGCGATGCGCGCTGGGATTTCCGGGAGAAGAACCTCGCCGCTCTCACGCAGGCGGCGAGACTGCACGACGTAGTAGAAAAGGGGGCCAGCGCCGGCGATTCCCCCGACATCGAGCGCGAGACCTTTAACAAGGTAAAGGAAGTCCTCGGCGCCGGCCCGAACGATGGCGTGCCCCCCGACCTGCACGCGAGGCTCACCGATCTGCATCGAGCCGCCGTCGAGCGCAACCGCCGGAGCATGATCCTCGAGAAGTGCAAGGCCGAGAAACTGGCGCTGGAAGAGCTCGAGAGCTTCTTCGATCGAACCGCCGCCCGGCCCAACGTCGACTACAGGGAGGTCCTGGCGAAGTATCTCCCGGGCGGCAGCGACCACGGCATCATCAAGATCGAACCCCGGGGCCCCGCCGGCTCTACGGAGTTCAACGTGAGGATCACGCTCACCAATGCGGAAGGCCTGCCTGAGGTCCATACCCAGCGCATCGACATGAGCGTCTTTCATGTCCCGTTCTTCTCCACCATGATTCCCGATCGCGCGAACGCCATCGAAAACGCGAGCGAGGCCGTATCCAAAGCTCAGGCGGATGTCGAGATACGCAAGAATTCCGTCATGGAGCAGCGGGTGGGGAAGAAGGAGATGGGGCGTTTCCAGCGCAAAATATCGCAGGAATCGGCCCGGGCCGCGGCGGTGGAACAGGAGTACAACAAGCTCCAGGAGAAACTCTGGGCGGTTGATCGGAAAGAGCGCAATGTTGCGCCCGGGCAGGCCACCGCTCGTCAGGCGAAGGTCCAGCCCTGGCTCAATTGGGTCGACAAATTCGGCAAAGCCCTGGAGACGGCGGGTTACGTGGCGACGGTGACCGAGCCCATCGAACAGATCCTCCGGGGCCTGCGGGTGCTGTACAGCGAACTTTCTCCGGCCCACATGTTCGTGCTCAACCCCCGGGAGGCCTTTCCGCCCGACATCGAGCCCCACCCCGACATCAACAACTGGGGCAGCTTCATCGTGGGCACGGTCGACGAGACCAACCCCAAAGCCGGCTGGATCGAGACCGTGTCTCCCGGCCGGACCGGTTACAGCGACCGCATCAGCGCGGGGTTCCCTCCGGCCTACCTGGCCGTGGATCCCGACGGCACCATCTTCGCCAACAACACCAACTCGAACTCCCGCTTCAGCGGCCGCATCTTCCGGTATGACCCGCAGGAGGACGGCGGCTTTGCGCGAACCCTGGCCGGCACCATCAATTACTACAGCACGCAATTGCAGTTCGGCCGGCCGGCGGCGCCCGTCGCCGCCACCATCGCGTACGTCCAGTCGTCGGACGGCACGCCCCAGTACGAACTGCTGATGGCCGACATCGAGTACGTCGGAAACAAGAAGCGCGTGATCCGCGTCCCCGTGTCCCTGGCCGAGACCCATCCGGGTTTCGCCAACGGACAGGCTCGGGAACGGATCGTCGGTCAGGACCTCGTGGTGAGCGACCTCTTCCGGTTTTCCGGTCCCACCGATCTGGCGGCGGCCCCGCTGGACGGCACGCCTTTCCAAATCATCTACATGTCGGACGAGGACACCATCTTCCGGATTCGCCACAATTACCATTCCGGCGACACGCAGCTCGAGACGTTGCTGAGATCACCGGGGTTCCGCTGGTCCGGCCTCGCCGTCGACATCCGGGGCACCCTCTATATGGCCGACTACAACTCGGGCCGGATCTACGCCCTCACCCGGCACGATCTCGACGGGGGAGGCGATCTGGCGCCGCGGCTGCTGTCGACGTCGCGCCTGCGCGGGCCGGCCGATATCGAGCTGGATCCGTCTCAGAATCGCCTGGGCGTGTCGACGGTGGAGGGCGTCCAGGTCCTTACCGTTCCGGCGACCCTCGTCGGCGACAGCGTGCAGGCGCTGCGGGTACGCAACTTCACGAAGGTTACGGAAGTTTTCCGGGTCTTCCAGGACGGCGTCGTCCCGCACTTCAACATTCCGATCACGGATTTCGATCTGGAGCGCAGGGAGGTGCGTTTGTCCATGAAGGTATACGACCCGGAACTGGACGCCAGCTACTGGCGCGACGTGACGGTTAACCTGACCCCCCTCGGCCTGACCACCATCGTGGCCGACGACATCTCCAACCTGGTAGGGGGACGCGATTGATGAACGGGCGCGGCAACTTCATCGGAAAACGTCTGACGCGGCGGCTGCCGGCAACGCTGATCCTGGCGGCCCTCTGTATAACGGCCCACGCCGAAATGGAAGTGCGCCTGTCGGGCCCGCAAAGCCTGGGCCCCCTCGTGCCCGACGAGGACGGCCGATTCGCCTTCCCCAACGTGCCGCTGCGCAAGAACAGCGTCAACACCTTTACCGTGACCGCCACGGACGACTCCGGTCAGACCGTGACCAAAGAGGTCAACATCACCCAGATTTCGCTCGAGAACGTGGTGGTGTCCGAGGTGCGCACGGAGCGCCTGTCGCAGGAGCGGATCGAGCAGTTGGTGAACGACGGCGTCATCGACCTCGACGACCCGTCGAACTACAACGTCTCGACCTTCCAGATCGTGCTCACCGTCGGGACGCGGCCGGTCAACATCGATATCCCCATCCGAATGCCCAAGACCGAAGAGACCGGCTTCGAGACATACCGGATCAGCGATCCCGGCGGGCCGGGCCGTGCGGGCAATCCGCCGACCCAGGTGGTGGTGTTCGAGCAGCCCGTGGTGGTCTCTCCCGGGATGCCTCAGCCCCCGCCCATTCCCGGAGTCATCATCATCCAGGGCGACATCAAGACCCTGAAAGAGTTCTTCTCGGTTCGCCTGCTCCTCATGAACACGTCCGGCATTTTCACGCTCAGCGACGTGCAAGCCGAGATCCGATTTCCCGACGGAGGGCTCACCTGCATCCTGCCCGCCGACAGCATCGCCGGTTTCGGCGACATCGTTCCCGGCGACGGCGGCCAGCCCGGCCAGGCCGAGCGCGAGTTCATCGTGCGGGGCGACGAGATCGGCGTGCGCGGCGTCGAGATCGAGTTCGGCGGCTTCCTCACGGGGCCCGGCATTCCCGAAGACACTCCCGTACCCTTCAGCGGAATGGCCGCGGCCTCCCTCGAGGTCCTCGGACCGCCGAAGTTCCTGGTCCAGGTCCAGCATCCGCCCTTCGTCGAGAAGGATGTGCCGTACGACCTCATCGTCGACATCACCAATGCGGGCGAGTTGCCGGCCCTTTACTCGAGCCTCGAGCTCGACGTCGGCGCCGATGCCGAGCTGATCGAGTGCGTCGTCGACCCGGTAACGCACGAACCCGTCTGCGAGCCCATAGAAGGGCCCAGCGTGCGCAGCCTCGGCCACATCCAGCCGGGGGAGACGGTGCGCCAGGTCTTTGTCGTCAATCCTCTGGTGACCGGGCCCATTACGTCCTGCTTCGGCATCGCCGACCACAACATCACCCTGCAGGTGGGCGTGGGCAACAAGGGCTGCCTCACCGGACAGCGCCCGGCCCCGTCGTCGTCGCCGGACGGCACCCCCACCGTGGCCGTGGTGCCGTCGGCCAACGCCCTCGGCGTCGGCATCGATTCGCCCGTGGTCGCCTTCTTCAGCGAGAAGATGAACGAATCGAGCATCACCATCGGGTCGAACGGTTCCTTCCGCGTCGTGGACGAGCACGGCAACGTGCCGCCGGGCCGCCTGCGCATCGAGGAGATCAGCAACGCCACCGTCGCCATCTGGCAGCTCGAGGACGGCATCACCAACCGGCTCAGTCCCGATACGCAGTACACCGTCTACATTTCCCAGGAGGTGAAGGATCGCGACGGAATCGCATTGGCCAACGAATGGATCAGCAGCTTCACCACGACCAATCCCCTCGCCGACAAGAATCCGCCCCAGACCACCCTGTCGGTGCTGCCGCCGGTGGACCCCAACTACGTGCTTCCGGGCCAGATCGTGCGGCTGAATGCCTACGCCGCCGACCAGGGCACGGGCGTGGGCCGACTCGAGTTGCGCGTCCGCGACGACAGCATCCCCGACACCCCCTTCGTTCTGGTGGACCAGAAAACCGTCTTCGATACCACGCCGTTTCCCCTGATTTTCGCCGTGGACTCGTCGAAGCTCGATCCGGGTCATACCTACATCTACAAGCTGACCGCCTACGACAAGCTGGGCAACGCCCAGGACGCCACCCTCGCGGTGATCCTGGCGTCGGATGCGAGCCCGCCCACCGTCACGCTGCCGCCCGACGCCACCGATCCCGTGCCCCAGGGCATCTCGGTCCACATCACGCCCGACGCCGCCTCGCCCGGCGTGCGCGAAGTCTATTACTTCCTCGACGACAGTCCGTCCGCCTTCGCACGGGCCTCGCTGCATCCCTTCAAGGCGGTGCTGCCGACGCTGGGCGTCCCCGTGGGCGACCACACGATCCGCGCCATTGCCGTGGACGGCCTCGGCCAGATGGGCGACGACGTCTACGCCTTCACCATCGTCGAGAACAACAACCCGCCCCAGGCGCGCATCCTGGGTCCTCCCAACGGCACGCAGCTTCCCGTGGGCACCGTGTTCTCCGTCAGCGCCGACATTCAGGACGACGTGGGAATCGCCTTCGTCGGATACCATCTCGACGACCCCGACGGGCCCGTCTTCGCCACGGGACAGCACCCCGTCACGGTGGACACGTCCTCGCTCTCCCTCGGCAGCCACCGCATCATCCTGCGGGCCATCAACAACCTCAACCGGACGAACGACCTCAACGACCCGGCGGCCATCCTCGAGTTCGTTGTCGTAGAGACGCCCCCGGGCGAGCCTCCCACGGCGCCGATCATCACGGAGGTGACGGTGCCCGTGGACGGCACGACGACGGTACGCGGCACGAGCGTCGCGGGCGCGCAGGTCGTCGCGGCCAACACCAGCCAGGGTGTCTCCACCCCCGGCGTCGCCAACGCCGCCGGGCAATTCGTCCTGACCGTGCCGGCCGTGGGCGGCGACCTGCTCAGCGTCGGGGCCTACGACCTTTCCGTGTCGCCCGATCCGAGCGCGCCCGCTACGGCGGTCGTTCCGGAACCCGCCGAGCTCGAGTCCCTGGAGATCAATCCCGGCGCCCTCGCGTTCGACGCGAAAGGGCAGACGGCCCAGCTCCAGGTCACCGCGCGCTACGACAACGGCACGGAGAAGAACGTCACCGGCCAGGCGACCTACCTCACCAGCGCCGCGTCGGTCGCTTCGGTCAGCCCCTCGGGCCTCGTCGTCGCCCAGGGCGACGGAAGCGCGACGATCACTGCTTCCTACGAAGGGAAGACCGCCGTTGCGACGGTGAACGCCGCCATCGTCACACTCATATCCATCTCCGTCGATCCCGCGTCGCTGACCTTCAGCGCCGTCAACGAGACCCGAACCCTCGGCGTGACCGGGCACTACAGCGACGAGACGACGGCGCCCCTGACGGGCGCGGTCTTCGCCACGTCCAGCGCCGCCGTCGCCACCGTCAACGCCCAGGGCGTGGTGACGGCCAAGTCGACGGGCGAGGCTCAAATCACGGTCTCCTACGGCAACCTCGCGCCGGTCTTCGTTCCCGTAGCGGTGAACACGGAAGAGGACAAGGCGCCCACCGTCGAGATCCTCAGCCCCGTCTCCGGCCATACCGTCGAGCGCGGCCAGGCCGTCACCGTGTCCGTACGCGCCCGCGACGAAGTCGGCGGCGTCAAGGAGATCGGGTTCACCGTGTCCGGCGAGGCCGTGTCCGGCGAGCTGCGCGCCGTTTCGCCGCCGTCGCTCGATCGGACCGAGTCCTTCGTGTTCACCGTGGCCAACGATGCCGAAGTGGGAGGGACCATCGCCGTCGAGGTGCGTGCGCGCGACACGGGCGACCTCGAGTCGATCCCGGCGTCCGTCACGCTCGAGGTCGTCGACGCCACGCCGCCCCTTGTCGAGATCCTCGAACCGGCACCGGGCACCCTCTACAACTACGGCGACACGGTCACGGTCCGCATCCGCGCCACCGACGCCGTGGGGGTCGCGGCCATCCGCTACGAGACCGAAGGCGGCGTCATCGCCTCGGGCGCCCAGACCTTCTCGCCGCCCGTCTCGCCCGCGGAGGCGATCCTGACCTTCAACATCCCCTTCGGCGCCGCCGATCCCGAGGTGACCGTACGCGGGTACGCGGAGGATCCCTCCGGCAACGACGCGCCCGCGCCGCCGGTCCGCATCACCATTACCGACGCCGATATTGAGCCGCCTCAGACGGAGGTCACGGCCGTTTCCAGTCCGGGTTCCGGGCCGAACGCCGTCGTCACGTACAAGGTCCTTTCGGGTAAAGAAGACCTGGACCACGTGGAGCTCTACTTCCGTCGCAACGGCATCGGAACCTTCAACCGGTTCACCGACGCGGAAGGGGGCAATCCCTTCGGCATTTTCCCGCCGCCCGTGGGCGATACGGGGACCATTGCCTTCAAGTCCGAGCGCATGGGCGGCGACGGCGTCTACGAGTTCTACACGGTAGGCGTCGACCAGGCGGGCAACCGCGAACCTGCGCCCGTCGACGGCGACGGCCGGCCCGTGGGCGATCCCGATGCCCAGGCCACGTTCAACACCGGCGCCGCGGTGACGGTGATCTCCACCGACACGGAGATCGTCGGCGATACCTACGACGACCGCAACCTGCGCATCGACGGGGCCCGGGTGATCCTCGCGGGCAACCACAGCTTCCGCAACCTCGAGCTGGTGAACGGCGCCGTGCTCACGCATCGGCCGACCACCCTCACCGAGGAGCCCGGCCTGAGCTTCTCCGCCTGGACCGTGACCATCGACGAGACCAGCGCCATCGACGTCGACGCCCGCGGGTACCTCGGCGGACGCCGCGGCGAAAACAGCGGCACCGACGACGCACGTACCGTCGGCAACGCCCTGGGCGCCCACTTCCGCTCCGGCGGGTCTTACGGCGGTCCCGGCGGCCAATACGACGGCACCTCGAACCCCGTCTATGGAAGCCTCGTGAATCCCGTGGACCTCGGTTCCGGCGGTTCCGACGGTTCCGGCAATCTGGCCGGCGGCAACGGGGGCGGCCGCATCGATATCCAGGCCATCAACATTGCCTCGGACGGGGCCATCTCCGCCAACGGCGGCAACGGTTCCGGCGGCCAGGCCGGCAGCGGTTCCGGCGGATCGATCCGCCTGGCGGTGGCCACCCTTTCGGGAACGGGACCCGTCCGGGCCAACGGCGGCGCTCATGAAGTGGGCGGCGGCGGCGGACGCATCGCGCTGTACCCCGTGGACATCTCCACCCTCGATCTCTCTCTTGTGCAGGCCCTGGGCGGCGTTGGCTCCTGGGCCGCGGCCGGAAACGGAACGGTCTATATCAAGGACGCTCAGGAGGACGACGGCACGCTCGTGGTCGACGGTCAGGGGGCGAGCACGCCCTTTACTTCGCTGCCGATTCCGCCGGGCTTCGTGTTCGACACCATCATCATCCGAAACAACGCCCGCGTGATTGCCGACGACCCGATCGTGGTGCGCGACAGCCTGCATGTGCTGGAGAACAGCGTTCTGACCCACTCGCAAGGCAATGAAGACGGCCTCAGCATCGAGGCCGAGCGCGTGTACGTGGACGAAACCAGCCGGATCGACCTGACCGGCAAGGGGTACGCCGGCGGACGTACACCTTCCAATCCCACCGACGACGGTCGAACGCTGGGCGATCTTCCCGGGACCGTGTTCCGTTCCGGCGGCAGCTACGGCGGGTACGGGGGGGTGTACGATGGTCCCGGTAGCAATCCGCCCTACGGCCATCCCGCGAACCCCATATATCTCGGTTCCGGCGGATCGGACGGATCCAGCAACCAGGCCGGCGGAAACGGCGGCGGACGCCTCACGATTCGGGCGACGAAGGAAGTGCGCATCGACGGCGCCATCGTCGCCAACGGCGGCGTCGGCTCCGGCGGTCTGGCCGGCAGCGGCTCCGGCGGCTCGGTGCTCATCGAGACCTCTTACATCCGCGGTCGCGGCGAGATTCGTGCCGACGGCGGCGCCAATGAGGTCGGCGGAGGCGGCGGCCGCATCGCCGTCGTGTACGACGCGTTCGGCGGCGACGGCGACGACTTGGGCGGCACACGCCGGGTCACCGCATTGGGCGGTGCGGGCTCCTGGGTCGCCGGCGGCGCGGGCACCGTCCTGCTGCGTCGGCGCACGCAGGCCTACGGCGACTTGTACATCGATGCCGGCATGGCGGATGGCACGGCGACGGTCTGGACGCCTCTGACGCCCCTGGGCTACGGGAAGGTCGTGAACGTGGACGGCGACACCCTTACGCTCGACGTCAACATACCCATGCTGCCCGGCGGTGCCGTCGGGCTGGAGTTCAATCCCGACATCGCCCAGAACAGTACCTTTACCGTTGTGGCGAACTCGGCCACGGAGCTCACCCTCGTGCCCAACGGAGGCCCGCCGCTGGCTTCCGTGGCCCAGGTCGGCGACACCTACGCCGGTGTGTACCGCTTCGACAACGTCTACCTGCGGCGCGGCGGATACCTGGTGCTGGGTGACCAACTCGTCGTGGAAGATGCGCTGCTGGTCGACGAGTACGGGCGCATCGACCATTTCGACGCCACACCGACCTACGAGCCGCGACTCGACATCCGGGCCGCAACGGTCTACGTGTCCGAGACGAGCTCCATCGCCGTCGACGCCCGCGGTTACCTCGGAGGCCGCAGCAGCGGAAACAGTCTCGACGAGGGCCGCACCCTGGGCAACGCCCTCGGCTCCACGTCCCGTTCCGGTGGATCCTACGGCGGCCTGGGCGCAAGCTATCAGAACGGCGTGCCCAACGCGGTCTACGGCGACCTCGCCAACCCCGCCGCCCTCGGTTCCGGCGGGTCGGACGGTACCAGCAACATCAGAGGCGGCGACGGCGGCGGCTGGATCGCGATTCAGGCCGATGACCTCATCGTCGACGGCATTCTGTCGGCCAACGGCGGCAACGGTGCCGGAGGGCAGGCGGGCAGCGGATCCGGCGGGACCATCAACATCCGAGCCGATTCGGTATCGGGCACCGGCCGGCTACGCGCCAACGGCGGCGCACTTGAGGTGGGCGGCGGCGGCGGCCGCATTGCCATCGTATACGGTACCCTGTCGATCGACCCCGGCCAGGTCGAGGCCCTCGGCGGGCTCGGAAGCTGGGCGGTCGGCGGCAACGGCACCGTCTTCTTCCGACACCAGGGCAGCGCCTCCGGCGACCTCTATGTGGACGGGGCCGACGGCGCCACGCCGCTGGACTCGACCCCGCTGCCGGAAGGCTATGTGTTCCGCAACGTGATCCTGCGAAACAAGGCCCGGGTGGTGGCCGATGCGCCGATCCGCGCCCAGAACGAGGTACGGATCCTCACCGGCAGCGTGCTCACCCACACGGCCCATTCAGAGTCCGGAGTGACCATCGAAACCAAGCGGCTCTACATCGACGCCGACAGCCGGATCGACGTCACCGGACGCGGATACGCCGGCGGACGCACTCCGCTCAACCCCACCGACAACGGCCGAACGCTGGGTAATCTGCTCGGGGCGGTGTTCCGTTCCGGCGGCAGCTATGGCGGATTCGGAGGAGTCTTCGATGGTTCCGGAAGCAATCCGCCCTACGGCCACCCGGCGAATGCGGTCCATCTGGGCTCGGGCGGTTCCGACGGCTCGAGCAACGTGGCCGGAGGCAACGGCGGCGGTCGGATCACGCTGCGCGTGACCGATGAGGTTGTGGTGAACGGCGTCATCGCAGCCAACGGTAACCCCGGTAACGGCGGTCAGGCCGGCAGCGGTTCCGGCGGCTCGGTGCTCATCGAGACCGGGGTTATCCGCGGTACGGGCACGATAGCGGCCGACGGCGGCGCCCACGAAGTCGGCGGAGGCGGGGGCCGCGTCGCCATTGTGTACGACGCCTTCGGCCCCGCGGGCGACGACCTGGGCGCGCTGCGCAACATCCACGCCTTTGGCGGCGCGGGAAGCTGGGTCGCAGGCGGCGCCGGCACCGTGCTGCTGCGCCATCGCAGTCAGGCTTACGGCGACCTCTTTATCGACGCCAACTCGGACAACACCGCGCCCCACTGGACCCCCCTTACCCCCGTGGGACCGGGAACCGTCAAGAGTGTGACGGACAACACCTTCGAGCTGGACGGCAACGTCCGGGCAATCCCGAACGGGCTCGTCGGCCTCCGGGTACGGCTCGACCAGTCCCAGCCCGCCGAGTTCACGGTGGTGTCCAACACCGATACCTTGATCACGGTGGCTCCGGAGGACGGCGTCTCGCTATCCGACGTGGCCGAAGCCGGCGACACCTACGCCGCCATCTACCGATTCGACAACATCTTCTTCCGGCGGGGCGGTTACCTGGTTCTGAGCGACCCGGTGCGCGTGCAGGACACCATCCTGATTGACGAGAAAGGCCGGCTGGACCACTTCGACGCCACCGTCTCCTTCGAGACCCACATCGACCTGACGGCGAGGCTCCTGCATCTCACCGCCGACAGCAGCATCAACGTGGACGACCGCGGTTACCTCGGCGGTCGGCGGCCTGGGAACAACGCCGACAACGGACGCACCCTGGGCAACGCTCTCGGTTCCTCGTCCCGTTCCGGCGGGTCCTACGGCGGTCTGGGCGCCGGCCAATCAGGGGGCGGCGTGCCCAATCCGGTCTACGGCGACCCCGACAACCCTGCCGCCCTCGGCTCGGGCGGGTCGGACGGTACCAGCAACATCGCAGGCGGCGACGGCGGCGGGTGGATCGACATCCAGGCCGAAGAAGTCGTACTGGACGGGCTGGTTTCCGCAAACGGTCAGAACGGTTTCGGCGGCCAGGCCGGCAGCGGCTCCGGCGGAACCATTCGCATCGTGGCGCCTGTCGTCTCCGGTTCCGGCACGCTCCGCGTCGCCGGCGGCGCCAGTGACCTGGGCGGCGGAGGCGGCCGCATCCTTATCCTGCACGACAACGCCGTCAGCGACATCGGCGATCTCGCGCTGAGCGCCGCCGGGGGGGTGGGCGCCACCGCCAGCGGCCAGCCCGGAACGATCCGTACGCCGTCTCAGCCGACGAACGACTTCGAGCCCGTCGAGCGGTCCGTCGAAAGCCAAATCGGCGACATGAACTTCGACGGCCGAATCGACAGCCTCGACGTGCAGCTCGTCATCAACGCACTCCTCGGTCGGCCCGGCCACGGCCCCGGCGACGCCAACCGCGACAACACCGTCGACGCCCGGGACGTCCAGCTCGTCATCAACACCGTCCTCGGCCTCGCGCCGACCCAGGCAAGGTACTGACAAGACCGGCGGGCCGGGAACCGTCACGCGTTGCCGGCCCGCCGCCGATTCCCGCCCCACTGATTGCAGGCCAACGAAGACGGCACCCAACGGACCCATGAGCCAATACGGC
>CAYVOE010000056.1:0-16925 GCA_964452795.1 uncultured Nitrospiraceae bacterium | reverse complement strand
CCCGAGGCTATTGACAGGACAGGCCGGATGGATCTAGGATTGGTGAAACGGTTCACCAAAGAGGCCGAGTCCAACCGAGGAGAGGCGGAGCGGACCATGGCAATGCATCGTGGGTGTCGAAAAGGCTTGTGTCGAATGCTTTCGACGATGGCCGTCTGCGGGGCGCTGGTGGCGGCGGGTATCGGGTGCGGCCCGCGGGAAGTCGTTTCTGTAGACGCCGTCGAAGTATCGCCGGAGCAGCAGCAAATCCTCGACCAACAGCGGGCCCTGATGCTGCAGCAGGCGGACGCGATGCGACGGACGAACCCCGGGTCTTCGGCGAATCCATGAGTGCAGCGAGGCCCGGCGGGGGAACTCAAGTGAAACCGTTAACCATCTTTCGAAACTGGAGCGCCGTTCGATCGAAGGAGGGGCCGAATCGGTGAGCATCACGCTCAAGGAGATCGCGTCGCTGGCCAAGGTGTCCATCGCCACGGCGTCCTACGTGCTCAACGACCACCCCAAGAGCCGTTCGATGAACGAGGAGACGGTGCTCCGGGTGAAGAAGGTGGCGGCGGCGTACGGGTTCGTGCCCAGCAAGGCGGCGGGATCGCTGAAGCAGGGGCGCCACGACCTGATCGCCCTCATCGCACCCCACGTGGGCGACTTCTTCGCCGGCCTTTCGCAGGGGATCGAGAGCGAAGGGGACAAGCACCGCCTCCAGTTGATGACGGCGAGCACCTTCGACAGCGCGGAGCGGGAGCGGGAGTACGTGAAACGGCTCCTGGCGCGCCGGGTGGACGGCATGATCGTGCTTCCCCTGGACGTAAGCGCCCGGCATCTCGACTACCTCTACCGCAGCCGCGTGCCGGTGATCTTTTTCCGCCGGCGCGCGGGTTCGACGGCCCCCGCCAAGTTCATGACCTTCGACGACATCGAGGTGGGACGGCTGGCGGCGCGCCACCTCATCGAGCGGGGCTGCCGGCGCATCGCCCTGCTCACCCACCCGGAATGGATCCGGCGCGAATACTACCGGATCGTGCACGACGCCCTCTTCGAGGGTTGCCGGGAGGCCTGCGAGGAAGCGGGACTGCCCTTCGGCGAGGACGACGTCCTGGGCGTCGACACGGACCGGCCGACCTACGGCGACGACCTGGTCCGCGCGGTTCGGGAAGGCGGATACGACGGCCTCTTCGGGTTGTCGGACGTGACGTGCGCGGGGGCGCTCAACGCCCTGCACCGCGCCCGCATCCGTGTTCCCGAGAAAGTGAAGGTGGTGAGTTTCGGCGACGGCGAACTGGCGCGCTTTTCGATTCCCGCCCTGACCTCCGTGGGCCTTCCCAAGGCCGAACTGGGTCGCGAGATGGTGCGCGCCCTGGTCCGGATGGTGGAGAACCGGGCGCAGGAAGCGGACGAAGTGCTGCTGAAGCCGTCGCTAACCGTAAGGGAGTCTACCGGGTGAAGCGGGGTGATGCATGATGCGGCCGGCGGCGAAGAGGCCCATCGGCGTGATCGTGGACACGGACATCGGCGACGACATCGACGACGCCCTGGCCCTGGCCTTTCTGCTGGCCCTGGATGTTTTCGACCTGAAGGCCGTGACCGTCGTCCACGGAGACGTTGCCGCGAAGTCCCGGCTTGCCGCCAAGCTGCTGGCGATGGCGGGTCGCGACGACGTCCCCGTGGCGGCCGGTGCGTCCCGACCTTTGACCCGCGAACCGTGGCTCGGCCTGACAGAAGCGCAGGCGGGCGTGCTGCGGCCGGACGAGATTTTCCCGGCCCTCGCGACGCAGCCGGCCGTCGAGCTGATGCGCCACCGGTTGTTGGCCACGGATACGCCCCTGACGCTCATCGCCCTGGGCCCGCTCACAAACGTCGCCCGCCTCATCGAGGAAGCGCCGGAAGTGCGCGGCCGGATCAACGAACTGGTGCTCATGGGCGGCCTTTTCGGGCGGCCGGGACCGGAGTACAACGTGTGCATCGACCCGGAAGCGGCGCAGATCGTCTTTGACTCGGGCCTGCCCATGCGCCTCATCCCCCTCGACGTGGGGGAACGGTGCGTCATGGACGTCCTGCAGCTCGAGACGCTGAGCGCCGGCCTGTCGCCGCTGCACCGTTTGCTGGCCGACCTCGTGGCCCGCTGGCAGGCCCATTTCGAGAAGACCCTGCCCGTGCTCTACGACGCCGCCGTGGTGGCCTGCCTGGCCGCGCCGGAACTCTTCACCTTCGAACGCGCCCGCGTCCGCGTGGACATTTCGGAGGAGCCCTTCCGGTCTCAGACGCACATGGAGCCGGATGAGCGGAGCCTCTGCCGGGTGTGCACGGACGTGCAGGTAGATGCCTTCTCGGAGCTGTTCGGGTCGGTCCTGTTGGGTGCGGAAGCGTCGGTGGAATGCGAATCCCGGAAAGACGTGCAAGGGGTAGCGGGGGATGAGAGGAGGTGACCGGCACAAGAAGCCCAGCGCGTGACCTCGAATGTGGTTGAAACGGAGTGCTCTTTACCGTGGAGGAACTCCCCCCATGAAGAAGAAAAGGTCGTACCGAGGCTTCACCCTGATTGAACTGCTGGTGGTCATCGCCATCATCGGCATCCTGGCCGCCATATTGCTGCCGGCGCTCGCCCGGGCGCGAGAAGCCGCCAACCGGGCATCCTGTCAGAACAACCTCAAGCAATGGGGCGTCATCTTCAAGATGTTCGCCGGCGAGAACAAAGGAAAATTCCCCGGCGGCGGCGGATGGAAGCCGGCGGGATGGACCTGGTGGCGCGGCGTCAACAGCACCCAGTTGTATCCGGAATACTGGACCGACCCCAACATCATGGTCTGCCCGTCGGACACGCGGTCGGCGTGGTCCGGCGCCTCGGTGGTGGGCCTGCCGGCGGGGTGGCCGCTCATCGAGACCGACATCCCGGCGCAGCTCGCCAAGATCCAGGACGCCGTGAATCCCGCCGCGGCTCGGGCGGTCCGGCACGGCATCCTGTCCTACCCGATCTCCTATATCTACAATCCCTACGCGTGCAAGACCATGAGCTACGTCACCTTCGCGTTCCACTCGTGTGCCAACGACGTAAGCGCCACGGGAGCGAACGCCTGGATCAACAAGTACGGCATCGTCGAAGAGTACGGCCAGGCCGCCATCGAATCCGTGGGCGGACCCGCCTGGCCCCGCGTCACCCTCTACGGCGGGAACGCCGAGGAAGACATCACGACCTTCGACCACATGCCGTGGTGGGCCACGGGATTCGCGGACGACGACGGTACGCCCATCCGCGCCCAGGTGATGCGGACCAAGGAAGGCATCGAGCGCTTCTTCATCACGGATATCAACAACCCCGCCGCCGGCGCCCAGGCCCAGAGCACCCTCGCGGTCATGTGGGACGCCTGGGGCCGCAACGACAACTGGGTAGCCACGGCCGAAGGGCAGGGTACCACGGCGGTGTTCAACCACCTGCCGGGCGGGTGCAACGTCCTGTTCATGGACGGCCACGTGGAGTTCCGCAAGTATGCCAAGGCCGGCCCGGTCCCCTTCGACCCCGCTCCGCGCAGCGATTCCTTCGTCGGCGGCACGTCCTTCAGCCTGTTCTCGCACGCCTACGGCGGCCACGGCTGAGCCGACGTCGAGCGCAGTCCGGTGAAAGGGCGTCATCCGCATGAAACGTACGGAGGGAGAGGGGCGACGGCGCCGCCGTCTCTCCTCTCCTCCTTCGCCACGGGCGAGACGGGACATCCCTCGTCGGCGGCGACGGGATCCCGCGTCTCGCCGCAGGGACGTCGGATCGCCCTCGGCGTCGCGGTGCGCATTGCCGTGACGCTGGTCGTGCTGGTGCTGCTGGCCTTCGGGATCGCCGGCACCCGTATCCGGGAGAACCCCTATCCCGGACTGAACGAGTGGGAACGTCGCCTCGCCCAGGGGCTGGACCGCGTGCAGGCGGCGCCGGGACAACCCCTGGACCTCGAAGGGGCCCGCCGCCATTTTGAAGCGGGCCTCGCCGCAGACGTTCCCAACCATGATCGAAGCCGGCTGCTCTTCCTGGCGGCGTGGAGCCGGTGGGCCGAAGGTCCGGAGCAAGCCGACGCGGCCCGCCGGCAATTGCGCGGGTTTCTCGCGGAGTTTCCCGCGTCTCCCTTCGCGCCCCAGGCCGAGTTGATGCTCGCCCTGAGCGAAGCCGAGTCCGGCTCGGACTGCCCGCCCGAGGACTGCGCCGCTCGCCTGGTCCGCATCGCCGAAGGATCGGACTCCGTAGCGGCGGCCCACGCGGCGGCGTCCGTCGCCGGGCTCTTCGAGGAACGGCTCAAAGACGTCGCCTCGGCAGCCTACTGGTGCGGCCGCGCCTACGACCTCACGGAGGCCACCCACCTCCCCGACGAGCGCCTCGCCTTCCTGTACCGGCAGGGCAAGCTGCTCCAGATCCTGGGCGAACGCGACCGCGCCGTCGAGGTCTTCCGGCGCATCCTCGAGACCCCCGCCGGGAGCACGGGGACCTGGGCGGACCGCGTCCTCGACCGGCTCGACGAACTGGGCGTTCCGGCCGAGTCGACGGACCTTCCCGCGCCCCCGCCGCTCACCATGACTTCCCACGTCTTCGAGAGCGACCGTCCCGTCGAGATCGCCGTGTCCTTCTGGATCCTCTTCAAGACGGGGATGCGGCGCGGGGTGGAGGAGGTGGTGGCCCGGTACGAGCGCCGAACGCCGGACGTGCGGGTCCGCATTATCGACCTCCCCTACGCCGGATACATGGACTGGCTGCAGAGCCAGGTCCTGGGCAAGGAAATCCCCGACATTATCCAGATCGACAACGGCAGCGCCATGCGCTACGGCCCCTACGGCGGGCACTTGCTGGACCTGTCGCCGTATCTGGCGAAGACCAACGCCTACACTGGCGTGCGCTGGGCCGACATGTATTACCCCCAATTCCTCATCGGCGCGCGCGATCCCGTGTACCGGCGGAACTGGATCGTCTCGTGGGGAGCGGAGAACACCGCCTTCTTCTACAACAAACGACTCTACCGCGAGGCGGGCATCGTGGAGCGCGACGCCGCGGGCCGGCCCGTCTTCGACGAGACCGGTCAGCCTCGGGTCGCGGAGCCTCGGACTCTCGCAGAACTGCGCGAGGCCTACCGGCGGCTGCGGGAACGGGGTGTGTACGGGGAAGTGTGCCCCTTCCAGCCCAAGCCCGCTCCGGCCATCTGGCAGATGCCCTACCTGCGCAAGCAGATCTACGACAACGTCTTTCCCCGGTTCGACCGTTACACCGCCGACGACTACGTCGAACCGTTCGAGATGGCCCGCGCCTTCCTTTCCGGCGAACTCGACCTGACCGACCCGGAACTGGCGGCGCCGTGGCGCATTCTCTACGACAACAGCGCCTACTGGCTGCCCGGAGGCACGGCCCTGGGACTGCCCGAAGCGCTCGAGGCCTTCGCCCAGGAACGGGCAGCCACCATCTTCTGGGTCAGCACCGACCGGCCCACCCTCGAAGAGATGTGCGGCTTCGAAGTGGGGGTGTTCCCCTTCCCGCTGGCGGTGGACTCGCCCTACTACGACGGCGAGTACGCCGAGGAGTTCACCCTGTCGTCCTTCGAGTTCGCCGTGCCGCGGGTCGTCGAGGAACGGGGCACCCGGGACGCCGTCATCGACTTTCTCATGTACTTCACCTCCCCCGAGGCCCAGGCCGTCCTGTCCCGCGAGGCCGTCTGCGCGTCGCCCATCCGGGGACTGGAGCCGCCGGAGGCCCTGCGCCCCTTTGTGACCCGGATCGACCGCCGCGGAACGCACATGCTGCCCTTCGATCCCTATTCCTTGTCCTTCGTCATACAGCCCTACTGGCAACAGGCCTGGGACGAGCTGTGGAACGAGTTCGGTCGTCTGGTCGAGGGGGCCTCGGTTGAGGCGGAACACGGGAACCGGCGAGACCAGGGATTCGACGCCTTCACGACCCGCATGCAGAACTATTTCAAAGGCGCCTACGATCGCTTCGTGCGGGACTATCCCGTGACGCTGCGGCGCGAGCTGCGCGAGGCCCACCGCGCGTGGCTCGCGGCGTTCTGCGCGCTATACGGCGTTCGAGAGACCGGCGGCGGGGGAGAGGAGTCCGCCCGAGCCGCCCTCAACGATTCCTGGCGCACCATCCTCGAACGCCGCGCCCTCCTCGGCCGGTGCGAGGAGCTCGTCCCGGGAAGCGTCTCGGCGGGTGCGCAGGGAGCCCTCTCGGTCGAGCAACAGCGCCGTCTCGGGCGAATGCTGCGCGTGGCCCTGATGGTGCTGTGCGCCGGGGCCTTCACCGCCTTCGTCTGGAGCCCGGCCGCGCCCCGGGCCCTTCGCGACGCGCGCTACATCGCCGCCGTGGTCCCCACCCTGGCCCTGCTGGCCCTCTTCTGCTACGGACCGGCCCTGTCCGCCCTGTACCACTCCCTCTTCCTGTGGAACGGGAGCGACCTGAGCGAGTTCGTGGGACTCGCCAACTTCCGCGACCTCCTCACCGACGAAGTGTTGCGCGGGGCCGTGGGCGTCGTCCTGGTGTTTCTGGTCGCCAACGTGCTGAAGCTCGTCCCCACGGTGCTGGTGGCGCTGGTCCTGTTTCACCTGGCCGGCCCGCGGATCCAATACCTGTTCCGCGTCGTCTTCGTTCTTCCCATGGCCATACCGGCCATCGTAAACCTGCTCATCTGGCGCTATTTCTACCGCATGGACGGCGGCGTGTTGAACGAGCTGCTCCTGGCCCTCGGCATCCTCGAGGCCCCGATCAACTGGCTGGGTCAGGAATCCCTTGTGGTGCCCGCCATGGTGTTCATCGGCTTCCCCTGGGTCTCCACGCTGGGCGTGCTGATCTTCCTCGCCGGATTCCAGAGCATCCCGGGATCGATCTTCGAAGCCGCGTACCTGGAAGGGTGCGGCGCCTGGCGTCGGCTCTGGCACATCGAGCTGCCGCTGGTGTCCGGACTGCTGCGGCTGAACGTCATCCTCATTGCCATCGGCACGCTCCAGGACTTCTGGCTCCCCCTGGTCCTCACCGGCGGCGGCCCCGGCAACGCCTCCATGCTCCCCGGCCTCTGGATGTACCAGAACGCCTTCAGCTACGGGAAAATGGGCTACGCCTCCGCCATCGGCGTGGCCATGTTCCTCGCCCTGCTCCTGTTCACGGTGGTCAACATGCGGCTCCTCTGGCGGGAGGCGCGCGAACGATGATCGGGCAGACGACGTGGAGCCGCGAACTGGTCAAGACGGGATTCCTCGTGCTGGTGTCGCTCTTCGTCTTCATTCCGGTCTACTTCATGCTCGTCATCAGCGTGAAGGACGGACGCCAGTTCTTCGAGCACCCCTTCGTCCCCACCTGGCCCCTTCACCTCGAGAACTACGCCGCCGCGTGGGACCACGTGGGGCCCTTCGTGGGGCGCACGGCCCTGGTGGCGGGACTCGGCACCTTCTGGAGCCTCTTCCTCGGATCGGTGACCGCCTTCCACCTCGCCCGGTTCCGGTTCGTCGGAAGAGAAGCCGCCTTCTACTACGTCGTGGCCCTGATGATGGTCCCGGGCATCCTGAACCTCATCCCCCTCTACGTGCTGGTCACGCAGATGGACGGACTGGCCCGGGCGGCCGGACAGGCCATCAACGGGCTCCTCGGCTACGACGC
The DNA here is from genome assembly GCA_964452795.1 of uncultured Nitrospiraceae bacterium. GTDB lineage: Bacteria > Hydrogenedentota > Hydrogenedentia > Hydrogenedentales > SLHB01 > CAYVOE01. The sequence goes on along the minus strand of CAYVOE010000056.1, from coordinate 9,316 downwards.
CCTGTCGGGCCCCCTGCAGCTTCGCCTGCTCAACACCCTGTGGGTCCTGATCCTGCCGGCGGCGGCCGGCGGCCAGATCATGGTCGTCTTCGTATTGCGCCAGTTCTTCGAGGCTCAGCCCCAGGCCCTGTTCGACGCCGCCGTCACCGACGGGGCCGGCAACTTCGGGCTCTACCGGCACGTGGCCCTGCCCCTCGCCAAGCCCATCATGGGGGCGATGGGCGTCATCAACGTGGTCGTGCTGTGGAACGACTACATCTGGCCCCTGGTGGTGGTTCAGCAGGACCATTTCACCGTGGCGGTCGGGTTGCGCTATCTCGAGGGGCAGTACAACGTCCAGTACGGCCCTCTCATGGCGGGGTACGTCCTGGCGGGCCTGCCCCTGTTGCTGATGTTCATATTGAGTATGCGGCTCTTCGTCGCCGGCATGTCGTCCGGCGCCATCAAGATGTGAGCGTCGAGCCCCGGTAAAGAAGAGGAAAAGGACTGCATGGCCTTCTCAGGGAAAGGGATCGCGGCCGCGGCCGGATGGATGGCCTTCGTCGCCGTTGCGGGTGCCGCGATGGCGGACGGCGCGATCTCGGGTCGGTTCATCAAGGTGGGTAGCTTCTCGCCCGAGGATGCGCCCGGACCCATCCGCGTCGTCGGCGTGAAGGCGGGCCCCTTCCATCCCGACAAGCTCAAGACCTGGCACTGGCAGTGGGACAATCCCGTCATCGAGCCGAAGGAAGGCGGCCCCCATCGCAACCTCTACGGCCCCGCCCTCTTCCGCGACCACTTCGGAACCTGGCTCTACTACTTCGGCTGGCAGCCCCACGGCGGCGTCAACGACATCCACGACCGCATCTTCGTGGCGCGGCGCCGGGGCAACCGCTGGGAGACCGCCGAGGAGTCCGTGCTGAGTCCCGACGGCGCAGGTGCCGCGTATGACGACCGCTACGAGGCCGGCGAGTGGCACGTCGGCGATCCCTACGTCATCGAGGCCCACGGGAAATACTGGATGTTCTACACGAGCGAGCGCTTCGACCGCCGCGTCGAATGGAACGACCGGGAACTGGTGTACCTGCGCCACACGGTAGGCGTGGCCGAATCGGACGACCGCATCCACTGGCGCAAGAAGGGCCCCATCCGGATCGACATTCCCGGTTATCAGGGCCTTCCCTTCGGCGTGGCGCAGACCGTGGGCGACGAGGTCCGGCTCCACATCGGCATCGCCCGGCCCTGCGTCATTCGGTGCGGCTCCGTATGGCGCATGTACTTCGACCGGTCCGCGCCCAACTCGACGACGGACGAGACGCCCCGCCTCGAGTATCCCGGGGTGGCCGCCGTTCGGGCCAAGTACGTGGCCTACGCCGAGACCTCCGATCCCGCCATGATGGACTGGGAGTTCAAAGGAGATTTGAAGCCGCCGGCGGACCGTATCGACGTGGACCCGGACGTGGCGCTGATCAACGGGCGGTATATCCTCGTTACGGCGTCCTACGGGCGCGGATTCTTCGGCGCCGTAAGCGACGACGGCGTGAACTTCGAGCCCGTGCCGCCCCATCCGGCCGCGGAAGCCGTTCACCAGGACGCTATGCTCCCGCCCCACGGGTCCTCCGTCTTCCCCGACGCGGAGGAACATGATTACGACTATCTCGTGGCGTCCCCGGCCCTCATCCACGACGGCGAACGCCTCTACGGCATGCTTTACGGCACGTCGAAAAAGGACGCGCCCATGATCCACGGCCGGATCTGCGCGGTTTACCTCCAGCGCCGCGTGGTGTTCCAAGTCGCCGACGGCCGGGTGTGGGACCAGGCGACGGCGGACGGGCCCGACGCCCTGTATCTTCGGGGCGGAGACGGACCCCTTCCGTCCGAAGGGGAATTTCTCATCTACGATACCGACGGCGTCACCCTGCTACATCGAACGGGCCCGATGCCGGTGACGGCGGGGGAGGTCTACAGCTATGAACCGTAAAATCGAGGTCCGAGAGGGGGAGAACATGGCGCAGGCGGAGCGTCCGCGTACAATTACGCATGGAGAACGGTTCCGGGCCGTAATGAACTATCGGCCCTTCGACCGGGTGCCCCTCTACTATTTTGGGACCTGGCCCGAGACCCTCGAACGGTGGCAGGCGGAGGGACTGTCGAGCGAAGAGGCCATCCCCGCCGAGACGGGCCTCGATCCCGATTGGGAAGCGGGCATGTGGACCTGCCACGGGCTCATCCACAACTTCGTGCTCACCGACATTGCCGAGGAGGTCCTGGAAGAGACCGAGGACTACCGCGTGGTGCGCACCCCGCTCGGCGCCGTGCACCAGATCGGGAAACACGGCAGCTCCATCCCCAAACATCTCAAGGAGGCCCTCGAACCCACCCGGGAAGACTGGAACCGCTTCAAGCGCTACCTCGATCCCGAGGACCCGCGCCGGTGGTGGGAGGGATGGGAGGAGAAGGCGACGGCCCTCAACGAGCAGGACCGCGCCCTCGCCATCGTCGGAGGGTCCCTCTTCGGCTTCGTTCGAGACTGGATGGGCGTCGAGGCCTTTTCAACGCTGCCCTACACAGACCCGGTGTTGTACGAGGACATCCTCGAGCACATGACCGACTTTTTCATCGGCATCTACGGGCCCGTCGTGGAACGGGTCTCCTTCGACTTCATCTATTTCTTCGAGGACTGCTGCTTCAACCACGGTCCCTTGATCTCGCCCGACATCTTCGATCGCTACTACAAGAAGCGTTACCGCCGCCTCACCGACTTCTACCGGAGCAAGGGCGCGGACAAGATCCTGCTCGACAGCGACGGCAACGTCGAGCTCCTCATCCCCCATTGGCTGGACGCGGGCATCGACATCGTCTTCCCCGTCGAAGTCGGCACGTGGCGGGCTGACCCGGTGGAGCTTCGTCGCAAGTTCGGTCGGGACCTGCGTATGATGGGCGGCGTCGACAAGCACATCATCCCCCGGGGAGAGGCGGTCGTCCGCGCCGAGCTCGAACGGCTGCGGCCGCTGGTCGAGGAAGGCGGATACATCCCCCTGCCCGATCACCGGATTCCGCCCGAGTGCTCCCTCGAGCAGTTCCGCAGCTACGTCCGCGTATTCAAGGAGGTGTTCGGGTTCGAATAGATCCCGAACCATCGTCGTAAGGAGGAAGACCCGATGAATCGTCGCGATTTTCTGGCCACGTTGACGGGGGCGGCCGCCTATGGACTGGGCGCCCGGTTTGCCCGCGCCCAAACCCCGTCGGCGGGCGGGTCGGATAGGCCGAACATCGTCCACATCATGGCCGACGATCTGGGCTTCGGCGACCTGGCCTGCTACGGCAGCCCCCTGGCCAAGACGCCGAACCTGGACCGTCTGGCGGAGCAGGGCGCCCTGTTCACCCAGTACTACCAGTCGTCGCCCGTGTGTTCTCCGAGCCGGGCGGGCACCCTCACGGGACGCCACCCCGCGTCGCTGGGGATTCACTGCTACCTGGCCGGCGTGGGCGACCCCACCAACTCCGAGACCTTCGGATCGCGCGACTACCTGGACCCGGAAGTCACCACGGTGGCCCATCTCCTCCAGAACAACGGCTACGCCACCGGCCACTTCGGGAAGTGGCACCTCGGCGGCGAGATCCCCATGCGCGACCCCGCCAGGAACGCCCCCATCCCGGAACGATACGGCTTCGACGAGGCGGTCAGCTTCCGCTCTTCGGGCCGCCAGTTCGAGTACACCGCCGAAGAAGAGGAACACCGGTTCCGGCATCTCGACCGCAAGATCGCCGACGGAACCATCGATTTCATCCGCCGCCACAAGGACGAACCCTTCTACGTCCAGTGCTGGTTCAACATTCCCCATTCGGAGCTGGACCCCTCCGACGAGGAGATGGAGCCCTATCGCGAACGATCCCCCCAGACGGTGGATTACAAGGGCGACATCGCGGTGTATTACGGCAGCGTGACCGCCATGGACGCCCACATCGGGCGCATCCTCGCCGCCCTCGACGAGCTGGGGCTGGCCGACAACACCCTCGTGGTGTTCACCAGCGACAACGGTCCCGAGAACCAGGCCTACCACAGCAGCCACGCCTTCATCGACCGGTCCATGGGGCCCTTCCGCGGGCGCAAGCGCAGCCTTTACGAGGGCGGCATTCGCGTGCCCTTCATCGCCCGATGGCCGGGGCGCATCGAGGCGGGCCGCGTCGACGACGATTCGGTGATCTGCGGCACGGACTGGCTGCCCACCGCGTGCGCCGTCGCCGGCGTCTCCACGTCGGACGTGCCCGGCCTTGTGGGCGAGGACACCAGCGACATGCTCCTCGGCGAAGCGCGGCCGCGGCGGACGGAATTGTTGTGGGACTGGCGATTCCCCATCGTGTGGACCATGCGGCCCGTCGACGTCAGCCCGACGCTGGCCCTGCGCGACGGCGACTGGAAACTGCACATGAACCCGGACGGTACGCGTCCGGAGCTCTACAACATCCCCAAGGACCCTCTTGAACTGGACAACCGCGTGCCCGAGGAGACCGAGCGGGTCGAGGCCATGAAGGCCCGCCTCCTCGAGTGGTACGAAACCCTGCCCGAAGGACCCCGCTGGAACAGCAACAACTTGTATCCGTGGCCCAAAGAGAAGGAATAGCGCCCGTCTGCCCCGGACGGGTGACGGGCGTCGGAGAACCCAGGACGCTCAGGAGGCAAGATGGCTAAGGTAGTCGCAGAAAACGGATTGAGCGAAGCGGAAGTGCAGCGATTCTGGGAGGACGGCTTCCTGGTGATCGACGGGCTGTTCTCCCCGGAGGAGGTCGAGGCCCTGCGGGAGGCCTGCGCGTCTCCCCAGGACCAGGAGTGGAAGACGGCGTCGGAGACCGTCCATTCCCTGGGGATCACGAGCCGCGACACGCGGTTTCTCGAGCTGGCGCGGGAGCCCCGCATCGTGAGCCGGATCACGCCGCTCATCGGGCCGGACGTCCAGCTCCAGCACTCGAAACTGGCCGCGCAGCCCGCCCAGAAAGGCAAGGGCGGATTCGGCTGGCACCAGGACTTCGCCTTCTTCCCCCACACCAATACGGACCTGGTGGCGGTGATGGTCATGCTCGACGACGCCACGCCCGAGAACGGGTGCATGAGTATGGTGAAGGGCAGCCACCGGCTCGGCCTGCTCGATCACGCCAACGCCGAGGGATTCTTCGTGGCGGCGTGCCAGGAGTTCCGGCACTGGGAAGCGCACCCGGACAAGGTGGTGCCCATCACGCCCAAGGCCGGCGGCATCAGCATCCACCACTGCCTGACGCTCCACGGGTCGGGACCCAATCCGACGGGCTACCCCCGCCGCGGCATCGTGTTCCAGTATCGCGCCGCCGACGCCTACCAGTTGTCGGAAGGCATCTGGGACGACACGGGCCTGCAGATCTGCGGCGAACGGCCCGAGCACGTGCGCTGCGAATCCGGCACCTTCCGGCTCCCCAAAATAAACCGCCGCGACCGCCCCTTCGGCGACGCCTGGAACCAGGAGGGCCCCTTCGCCCGCGCGCAGAACGAACGAGACGGGATCGTCTGGATCCGATAGCCGCCCCGCTGCCCGAATCCCATAGGACGAACGGACACATCTTCCGAGCCCGAAGGGGACGCCCTTCCGCCCCCTTCGGGACACGTTCTTACTCCGCGGCCGGGCGCTCCTCGCAGATCACCCGAAAACCGTTGTTGGCGTTGCGCGTGTCCGGGAAATCGCTCTTGCGAGCCGTCGTCCGGGTCAGGTTGGCGCCGTCCAGCCAGCTACCGCCCCGCAAAACGCGGCGACGGTCGCTGTCCGGGTCTTCGCGCCCGTCGGCGGGGGCGTACGGATAGAGGCGGTACAGGGACAGGCACCATTCGTCGACGCCGCCGGCCATTCCCAACGCGCCGAAGGGGCCGGCCCCTTCCGGATAGGCGTCCACCGGTTCCAGCGTGTGCTCGACGCCCCGCCACGACCGGCCGGCGTTGCATCGGCCCGCGTAATCGTCCTCGCCCCAGGGATAGGTCCGGCCGTCGGCGCCGCGGGCGGCATACTCCCACTCGACCTCGGTCGGCAGCCGGTAGGCCCGGCCTTCCTTCGCGCTGAGCCATTGGCAGAATCGGTTCGCCAGGAGCCAGCTCACGCCGTTGGCGGGGTAATCCTCGCAGCCGGGACGCGGGCGATACCGCTCGTTCTGGAGTATCACCGTGGTGAAGCCGCCGGGCGAATAGAGCTGCGTCGTCTCGGGAGGCGCCTCGTTCAGAAACGCGCTCAGTTGGGCCGCCGTGACCTCGTATTGGCCGCAGTAGAAGGGATCCACCTCGACCGGATGGGTCGGTCCTTCGTCGGCGAGGCCCTGGTCCGACCCCAGCGTGAAGCGGCCGCCCGGCACCGGCACGAACCGCATGCCCAGGGAATTGACGACGACATCCGTATCGCCGGGATCCGCGGCCGGCGGAACGGGCTTCAACTCCACCGGTTCATCGGACACCAGGAACACGGGGTAAGGACCCAGGACCAGCGTCTCCGGAACGGCGTCCGCAGTCTTGCCCATCAAGTCGACCAAACGGACCCCGCTCCCGTCCCCGTGCCGGCTCGGTTCCACGGTGAAGCCCGTCCGCGGCGAAGCGCTCCATGCCACGGTCACATAGCCCTCGGGGCTCCGGAACCGATAGGCGTAGAAGGAATCCGGCGATTCCGACAGGGCCTCGTCGATCCGCGCCTCCGACAGCAGGCTCGCGAGCGTGTGAAAGGCCACGTAGATGGGGCGGGGCGTCAGGTCGAGGCGCAGCAACGAGCCCGTATGGTCCGCCATGCCGTTGTCGGTCTGCCACACCCAGGGGATGCCGGGGAACCAGATCATGCGCTCCATGCCGGCCGCCAGCCCCAGGACGAATTGCCGTGCGCCGTAGGCCGCCTGAAGGTCCTCTCCGTGGCCCACCCGCCGCGTGCCGGGCCACGGCTCGGCGAGGCAGCAAAACTCGCTGTCCCACACTTCCGTCCCGGGCTTGTGGGCGTCGCGCCAGGCCGCCAGTTCCCGATAGGCCTCGGGCATCGGGGTAAGCTCGGGCGGCTCCCGCCGGTCGAGGATGTAGTTGTGCACGCTCGTGATATCCCAGTAGGGCCCGTATCCCGACGCGAGCAGTTCGTCGAAAGGCCTCAGGTCCCGGCCCGTCACGTCGATGATGATGCGGATGTCGGGCCGCACCGAACGGGCCGCCTCCGTCCCCGTCTTCAAAAGCTGACCGAAATCTTCGATCGTCCCCATCCAGTAGCGGATGTTGAACTCGTTCCAGATGCGCAGGTACGCGAGCTGGTCCTTGTATCGCTCCACAAAGGCCCGAACAAAGCGCCCCCAGTCGTTGTAGTCGCGGGGCGGATAGGTCTGGAACGAGAGCCCGTCGCCGCCGATGGGATCGCCCTCTTTCCAGCGAGAGGCCCATTTCGGCGTGCCATAGAGGTGGACGATGGGCTGGAACCCGTACTTCTTCATGTCGCTCAGGCGATGATCGCTCACGTCCCAGTCGAACACGTCGGGACCCGCGTTCTGGACGTCGTCCCACCAGATGTCGGAGGTGGCCCACCGAGCCCCCGCCATCTGGAGATACCGGAGCGCGCCCTCCGACCGTCCTTCATGGTTGAACCGCTCGTTCCCCAGAAAATAGAAGCCGAAAGGCGATGAATCGGGAAACTCCCGGGGACGGTCGAGCACGGCGAAGGACGTCTCCGCCGCGGACGCCGCCCGACTCGGCGTCGAGAGGGTCGCCTGCACGCGGTAGTAGCCGGGACCGTCGTACCGGAGCACCCGACGAAGGACGCCCCGTCCTCCGGGGGCCAGCTCCAGCGGCTCTTCCACGCGCTCCACGGTACGGCCCCCGAAATCCTTCACCTCCAGCTCCAGGACCGACGAAATAGTCGCGGAAGTCGGATTCGACCATTCCAGCACCTGTTCCGCCGCGTCTCCGCCGTAGATGACGGAGTCCGTGTCCAGCGGACGGAATTGAAGGGATTGGGCTCCCGCCTCCGCCAGAAAGAGGGCCGTCAACGCCCACGCCAGACCGATCCGCCTCGCTCCCGCACTTCCGACCGTTCCGCTCATGGGCCTGGATTCCTCCTTTTCTGGTTTTCCGGCATTGTCTTGGGGAGGGCATTGGGGGCGGCCGTAGCCGCCGGTCACGAGTATATGGTATATATGTATACGAGCCCCGTCAAGGGTCCCAACCCGGCCGGGGCCGTCCCGGGAAGGGCGACGACCGGGAACGAACCGTTGAATCGCAAAGGCGCGCCCGCTAAGATCCCCCGTGTGCCCTAGATATGGCCTCAAATGGCAAGCAGAATATACCGACTATGATTAAGGCCGCCGACATAAAGGTCGACCGGGCGTCGAAAGAGCCGCTGTACGAGCAGATCCGGCGCTGCATCATCGAAAGCGTGCGGAGCGGCAAGTGGGCGCCCCATCAGAAGCTCCCTTCCTACAAGAGCCTCGCGGAGCAGACGGACGTGAGCATGATCACGATCCAGCAGTCCGTGGGTGCACTGGTGAAGGAAGGGGTGCTGTACCGCAAGCGCGGCGTCGGCGTGTTCACGGCGCCCCCGGACCGGGCGGCGCGCAAGCTGCGCCAGATCGGCCTGTTGCTGCCCGACGTGCGCCACCCCTTCTTCTCCGGGCTGGCCCACCTGGTGCAGGCCCAGGCGGCCCGGCGGGAGTACGCCACTTTCATCTTCTCCCTGAGCGGAACCTACGAGGAGATCGCCCGTACGGCGGGCCTGCTGCCCGTCCAGGCCTGGGCCGGCATCATCACGAGCCCCGACATCGCCGAACGCTTTCCGCTCGAGTTCTCCACGCTGCAACAGCGCAACCTGCCCATGGTCTTCATCGACGGCGCGTCGCCGGTGGGAGAGCACCATTACGTCGAGACGGACAACCGCAAGGCCATCGAACGGACCGTGCAGCACCTTGTCGACCTGGGACACCGGCGCATCGGCTTTGCCGCCGGTCCCCTGACCAAAGGCGTGCGCGAACGGATCGACTATTACAAGACCACGCTGCAGCGCTCCGGCCTGCCCTTCGAGCCGCCCCTCCTGCAGGTGGGGACCGAAGAGGACTCCCGCGCGGGCGAGCAGGCGGGGCTCACGCTGTTGTCCCTGAAACGCCCCCCCACGGCCATCATCTGCGCCAACGACCTCGTCGCCGCCGGCGTCCTGGGCGCCGCCAAGAGCCTCAGCCTCGCCTGCCCGACCGACGTTTCCATCGTGGGGTTCGACGACCTGCCCCTGGCCGGGCACCTTGACCCGCCCCTCACCACCTGCCGCCAGCCCACCGTCCGCATCGCGGAGAAGGCCGTCGAACTGTTGCTCGA
>CAYVOE010000055.1:1543-16930 GCA_964452795.1 uncultured Nitrospiraceae bacterium | reverse complement strand
TACGTATGTATCCCCTTCGGGGAAAAGACGGGGGTGGGTGGCGTCGGTACCCAGGGTGGCGCTCGCTTACGCTCGCTGACCCTGGGCTAACCTATGTATCCCCTCCGGGGAACTTTCCGCAGGCGGAATCAATCCGCGGTGGCGGCGTTGGCTGCGGGGAGACTCGCGATGAAAGAAGCGGCGCTGCGGGGGGTTCCTCGCAGCGCCGGGGGGTTTCTATGTGTGGCGGCCGTGGCCGGGTGCGGTCTAGCCCATCCAGTCGGGGTAGTGTACGGTGGCGTCGAAGGCGATGGTGGTCTTGAACCGCTCGAACTTGCCCGTGGCCGCGGGGTCCTGAGTCTTCGCGAGAAGGGCGACCTTCCGTTCCTCGGACAGGGGCTCGAAGTTCCGCGTGGTCTCGAGGTTCTGCTCGAGGTTTTCCATGCTCGGCATGCCGCTGATCACCACCGACGTGGGCAGGCTCATGGCATAACGGAGGCACTCGGCCGGTTCCACACCCTCGATCTTGAGGATGTCGCCGCTGGCGAGGGACTTCATGCCCAGGACGCCGATGCCGCGTCGGACCAGTTCCGGCACGACCTCCTTCTCGAAGCTGCGGAAATGGGCGTCGAGGGGGTTCAACGGCAATTGGACCGCGTCGAAGGCGAAGCCGTGCTTGTCCGCCACCTCGAGCATGCGCAGGTGGCAGTAGGGGTCCTTGTGCCCGGTGAAGCCGATGTAGCGGATCTTGCCGGCTTTCTGCGCCTCGAGGGCGACGTGGATGGCGCCGTCTTCGGAAAAGATGCGGTCGGCATCATCCAGCCGGATGATCTCGTGGAACTGCCAGAGGTCGATGTGGTCCACGTCGAGGCGCCGCAGCGATTCATCGAGCTGATCCTGGGCCGCCTTCCGGGTCCGGCCGTCGACCTTGGTCATGAGGAAGACCTTGTCGCGGTAGCCGTCCTTGAGGGCCTTGCCCATGCGGATCTCGCTCTGGCCGTTGCTGTAGCCCCAGGAGTTGTCCATGAAGTTGACGCCGGCGTCGATGGCGGCGCGGATGATGCCGATGCTTTCCTGTTCGTCGGACTGGTAGCCGATGTGGGCGCCGCCGAGTCCCAGGAGCGACACCTTCTCGCCCGTCTTCCCCAGGGTGCGGTAGACCATGCCGTTTTCGCGGGTCTCCGCGGGAAAAGCGGGTTCCTGGGCCCGCGCCTCCTTGGCCAGGGCGCCGGCGGACAGGGCCACGCCCGTACCCAGGGCAATGTCTTTCAGAAATGTGCGTCGTTCCATCGAAACACCTCGATTCCCCGGCCTCAAAGGCCGAAACGGGGCTTGGGATTATGGGATTTGGACGGCGGGCGCAGCGGCGCTGCCGGTCGGAGCCCGCGTCCCGGCGCAACGCGGCCATTGTGCGACGGCGCCGGATTGAAGTCAAATCGCCGGCCGACTAGCGCTTGGGGTTGAGCAGGTCCCGATACTGTCGGTGCAGCTCGGCCGCCTCGGGACCCAGGGACGGACGGATGAACTCGCGGTAACCCCAGGTGATGGCGCGGGGCGAGAACTCGCCGGCCACGTCGAGCTTCATTTTCAGATGGTCGACGGGGACTCCGCGCCAGTAGGGCTGGGTTTTCGCGTCGTTCACGTGGGTCTTTATGCCGAAGCGCTCGACGTAGTCCTCGTAGCCGTCCACGTGCAGCTCGCCGGTCTCGACGTTGGCCCACAAGGTCTTGCCCGCGGCGTCGCAGGCGGCTTTCATGGCCTGGAAGAAGGGCCGACGGTCCTCCGCCGTGTAGAAGGACAGGTGCTCGCCGCTGTCTTGAAGGGCCACGATGTCTATCGGAGCCTGGCGCAGGGTCTCGGTCCAGAATTCCTCGTATTCCTCCGGCGAGGCCCAGCGGTAATTGCCCAGGTACCCCTCCTGGTCGAGGATGAAGAAGGGGGAGATGAGCACCGGTCGGTGGGGCGCCACGGCCTTGCAGCATTTCGCCACCTCGCGGTACAACGTCCGGACGAGGTCGGCCTGATCGTCCCACATCACGTAGAGCTCGTAGGGGACGTAAAAGCCTTCGAAGGACTTGAAGCGGCCGTAACGATCCTCGAGCAACCGGGCACGGGTGCAGGCCCGGGCCACCTCCTCGGTGGCGTCTTTGAGGGTCCACCAACTGGGGGCCTGCAGGGTGTCGAGGTAGAAGTGCATGCCCCGACGATCCCCTTCCTCGAAGAAGCTGACCAGGGGATCCTCCTCGCCCTCGGGGAGTTCGGCGCCGACGAAGGGGCCGTTCAGCACCATGGTGTCGATGCCCAGGGCCTGCATGGCCTCGAACTCACGACCCCACTCCTCGGCGGACCACTCGGTTTCGTGGGGCGACACCCACCACAATGTGCCGCGGAGCTGGGCGGGCTCGGCCCGAGCGGCCGCCGTTGCCATGGTTGCCAGTGCCAGCACGGTCATCCAGCTTTGAAGGCCCCTGTCCATAGTTTTCTTCCCCTCCACCCGGGTTGGGAAGGCCCTTTTCGGCCTCCACAAGATGTTGCGGTAGCGGCTGAAAAGGGCTTTCGCACAAGTTATCCACAGGTAAAAGTCAATAATTGACTGAGATCCCAAGACTCTAAAAAAATCGATTAAACTGTGTACGCCAATATCTAAACCGTTTATCTACAATGGTTTATGTAGATGAGAAAAGGGGCAATCGAAGCGTGGACAGGGGTATTGGACCCATTTACTCACAGAAATCCACGGGCTTTCCCCAAGTTATCCACAACCTCGATTCCCCGTCTTTTCGTTGGTTCTAAAACTATTGACACAATATGTAGGGGCGCACTAAATCCGGATGGGCATCACCACGTTCAGGTAGCTGGCGCCGTCCCCGTTTTCGGCGGGCTTCAGCAGGCCCGGGCTCGACGCGTCTTTCAGCACGAAGGACACCTGCTCGGTGTCGATGCGGCGCAGCACGTCGAGGATGAAATCCGGGTTGAAGGCGATCTCGATGCCCTCGCCCTTGTATTCCACGGCCATGTCTTCGCGGTATTCGCCGACCTCGGGCGTCATGACGCGGAGGGTCATGACGTTTTCCTCGAGGCCGAAGCGGACGGAGTTGAACTTCTCGTTGGTCATGGTGCGGGTCCGTCGCACGGCTTCGAGGAAATGCTCGGTGGTGATCCGGGCCTCCTTGTCGTGCTTCTTGGGAACGACCATCTCGTAGTTGGGGAAGTTGCCCTCGATGAGGGCCGTCACGAGGCGGATATTCCCGAAGACGAAGGCGGCCTGGGTCTCGTCGATGTAGAGGGAGACTTCGCGCTCGTCGTCCAGGAGCCGCTCGAGCTCGTTGATCATCTTTCCGGGGACGATGACCTTGATGTCGATGCCGTCGGGGATCCCCTCGGTCTCGGCGCACAGGCTCATGCGGCGGCCGTCGGTGGCCACCACGGTGAGCCGGCCGCCGGTGATCTCGAAAAGCAGGCCCGTCAGGTTGTACCGGGACTGGTCGGTGCAGATGGCGAAGGAGGTCTTGGTGAAGAGCCGCTTGAGGAGAGACTCGGGGAGCACCAGGGGTTCGATCCCCTCGAAATCGCGGATGGGCGGGAACTCTTCCGGCGACATGCTGAACAGCTTGGTCTGGATCCGGCCCGATTCCAGGGAGATCACGTTGTTCTCGCCGAGGGAGAGGAGGATCTCCCCTTCGGGCAGCTCGGACAGGATGGAGGCCAGGCGCTGGGAAGAGACGGTCATGGCGCCCGGCTCTTCGACGGTACAGTCAACCGAACACTCGATGCTGACCTTCAGGTCGGTGGCCGCCAGGCGCACCGAGCTCTCGCCGGCCTCCAAGAGGATGTGGGAAAGAATGGGAAGCGCCGATTTGGCCGACACCACGGTCTTGACCTTGTTCACGGCTTCCAGGAGGTCCTGGCGAGGGATACGAATTCTCATGGGTCCTACTCCGCGTTTTCGCTTGTGAGAAAGTTGTTCAAGTTTTCTTTCGGGAAGTTATATTCAAAAATAGCAATCGTAGTCGCAGGGCGTCGAAACGGGTGGATAACGGTGCAACGCCAACGACCGCATCGGTTTAAGCTGGGGATAACTCCTGGAAAAGGGCGCCCTTTTTTCCCCAGGCTCTCCACAGCCCCTCGGAGACCCTCCGGCGGGGCCGAAAAACCGGGCCGGCGCCGTGGATAAGTCCGCGAGTTTTCCACGAAACGGTCCACACTTATCCACAGCTCCCGATTTCGGGATGTTCCACGGCTCCGGGGAAAGTTATCCACAGCCCTACCGTTTGAATCTCAAGCAGTTGGAGACGAGCAGCCCGACCTATCCACCGGACGTGGAACCCTAAACTCCTGACAAAATTCACCGTCATCCGCAGTCCCGTATCGTTAACATAAGCCCTTGCCTTTAAATGGTTTATGCGTTGGCCTCCCGCGGGAGACCCGAGAGGTGCGGGCCTTCTAAGTGCCTAGCGGCCAGCGCATTAGCTCGGTTCCCGCCCGGGATCGGCGCCGGGTCGGTAACCCGTTTCAACAGGTTATTCACAGGTTATCCACAGGCCGGCACGGTAAAGGTCGCCCGAATCGCGGAACTCTAGCAGAGGTCATGCGGGAATTCCAACGGGTTACGACGACCGGGGCGCCGGCGCAGGCCCCCTATCCTCGGCGGTCTAGGTGCGGATGACCCGGAGGAACTCTTCCGCGGGCACGACCCCGTCGCGCAGCTTCTGGCGGCAGCGGTCGGCCATGGTCTTGAGCTTGGCCGCCTTGGCGATCTCGTCGATGGGCCGGTCTTCGCCGATCATCTTCCGAATCTCGGGTGTAATCTCGAGGAGTTCGAAGATGCCGGTGCGGCCCTTGGTGCCCGTATTGTAGCAAGTGGCGCAACCGGCGCCCTTGGAGAGCTTCTTGACGGACTCGGGCAAGCCGACGGACTTCAGCAGGGACTTGGAAGGCGCGTAGTCTGTCCGGCAATCCGAGCAGATGCGCCGCACGAGGCGTTGTCCCACCACGGCCGTGAGGGCGCTGGCAATCAGATAGGAAGGCACGCCCATGTTGCGCAGGGTGCTGATGGCCTCGGGGGCGTCGTTGGTGTGGAGCGTGCTGAACACCAGGTGACCGGTCATGGCCGCGCGGATGGCGATGCGGGCCGTGTCGGCGTCGCGGATCTCGCCCACGAGGAGGACGTCGATGTCCTGGCGCAGGGCGGCGCGCAGGGTGTTGGCGAAGCTCAGGCCGATGTCGGTGTCGATCTGGACCTGATTGATGCCGTCCAACTGGTATTCGACGGGGTCTTCGAGGGTGACGATGCTGTCGGTGGAGACGTTCCGCTGATTCAGGGCGGCGTAGAGGGTGGTGGTTTTTCCGCTGCCCGTGGGTCCGGTGACGAGGATCATGCCGTAGGGCTGGGAGAGGAGGCGCAGGAACCGCTCCTGGTCTTCGGTCTCGAGGCCCAGGTCGCCCACGCCCTGGAGGACGGCGGACTGATCGAGCAGCCGCAGGACCACCCGTTCACCCAGGAATGTGGGGAGGGTGGCGACGCGAATGTCGTAGTCGCCCCCGGCGACCTCGATGCTGATGTGGCCGTCCTGGGGATGGCGCGTCTCGGTGATGTCGAGATCGGAAAGGATCTTGATCCGGGATATGACGGCGTTTTCGATGTCGCGGGGGATGGTCATGACGTCGTGGAGGACGCCGTCGATGCGGTACCGCACCCGCATCTGGGGATCCTGGGGATCGAGGTGGATGTCGGTGGCGCCGGAGGTGACGGCTCCTTCAATGATGGTGGAGACCAGCTTGATCACCGGCACGCCGGAGGCCTGGCGAGCTATGTCTTCGAACCGAAGTCCATCGCGGATCGGGGAGCCGGTGCTCGTGTTCTCCGTCATGGTTTTCTCTTCCTTTGTTTGGGCCTGCCGGGCCTTGGAATCGGATTCCGGTGTCTCTTCGCTGTCGCGTCCCGTCGCGGTGCGGGCCGCGGCCGAGGTGATCATCCCCTTGCCTTTTCCGTCGCGGTGGGCGGCGTATCGGGCGGCGATCTCCTCGCGGATGTCGTCGACGGCGGTGAGCATGGGGTAGAGGCGCAGCCCCAGCTCGATGCCGACGTCGCGCAGGGCGTGGCGCGCCTGGGGATTGGCCACGAGGACGCTGAGCCGGTCTCCTTCGAGGCGCACGGGGATCATCTCGTTCTTGCGGGCGACCCGTTCGGAGATGGCGTCGAGGGCGTGGGGTTCGCTGGGCGTGGCCTCGAGATCGGAATACTCGATGCCGTGTTTGCGGCTGAGGGCGAGGGCGAGGGTCCGCTTGGTGGCGTAGCCGCGGTCGAGGAGGATGGTGCCGAGGAGCCGCCCGCTCTTGTTCTGTTCGGCGAGGGCTTCGTGGAGTTGGGCCTCGGTAAGGGCCCCCATTTCGACCAGGGTCTGGCCGAGGACCTGGTGTTCGGATCGCAGCGATTTGGGATGGAATTCGTAGGAAAGGAGGCCGAAATTCATTCTTTTCATGATGACGCACCCCGATTTGAAATAGTCCCGCTCCACAACGCGTGTTGGATTCCGTAGATACTGGGCGTCGCTCGGAGACGGCGCATCCGGAAACCCTCGGCGCGTCTTCACAACGGTCCGGCGACTCCCGTCCGCCCCATGGCACCGACTCCCGAGCGTAGGGCCCACCGGTACGCGCTTACATTATCAGAAGCCTATCCCTCCGTAAAGGGCCGGGAAGCGCCGGAATTCACGGCGCCGGCGGAGGCGCCAACGTGAACGGCGTCTTTTGCTTGCGCGGGATTCCGTGCGTTTGGTATAGTACACGGCGCGAATGTGACGAAGTTGACGGTCTCCTGTTACCCGACACACCCGTGGCTCTCCCCCAGGGGGAGCGCGTGTGCCGCGGCGGAGACCCGGGCGTTGCGTCATTTGAATCGGGAGCACACGTGGTCGAGCGGACATTTGTAATGATCAAGCCGGACGGTGTGGGCCGCCGTTTGTGCGGCGAAGTGATCCGGCGCTACGAGGCCAAGGGCCTCAAGCTGGTGGGCCTGAAGATGCAGATCGTGTCGGAGGCCCTGGCGGCCAAACACTACGCCGAGCACGAGGGCAAACCTTTCTACCCCGCCTTGATGGAATTCATCACATCCGGGCCGACGGTCCAGATGGTGTGGGAAGGGGAGAACGCGGTCGAGGTGGTCCGGAAGATCAACGGCGCCACGAACTGCCAGAAGGCGGACGTGGGCACGATCCGGGGCGACTTCGGACTGAACACGCAGAACAACATTGTTCACGCTTCCGACTCGCCGGAGACGGCGGAGCGCGAAGTGGCGCTGTATTTCGCCGAGAACGAGTTGTGGACCTATACGCTGCCGGACGAGCAGTGGTTGTTGGACAAGGGCTGAGTCCCGTTGCGAAGCCGCCCCGCAAGAAACGGGCGGTTGTTTGGGACAGGAAGTAATACGGAGGATAGCGCATGGCTGGTGGAAGAAAAGTGCGACGTGCGAAGATTGCGAAGCACAAGCGCAAGAAGAAGCGTCGCGCGAACCGCCACAAGAACAAGTAACGACGGCCTGCCTATCCCTGTAACGCGTAGAGCGAACCTTGGGCCCCGCGCGTGCGGGGTCCGTCGTTTGTGACGCCTCCCGGCGGGCCGGACACCGGTCCGCCGGGCATACTATGAAAGGCGACGCCATGGCCGACGAAGAACGCAAGATCATCATCGACGAGGACTGGAAGGCCCAGGTCCAGAAAGAAAAGGAAGAGGCCCGGCGCAAGGCCGAGGGAGCTTCGCGGACGCCGGACAAGGGCGAGGCGGAGACCAAGGCCCCGACGGGAGAAGCCCCGGCGGGCCAGCCGGACGAGCCGACCCTGTTTCAGGGACTGGTGCAGAGCCTGGCGGCTCAGGCCCTTTATACGCTGGGGGCGATTCCCGAGCCGGGCCAGGACAAGGTGATGGTGGACCTGCGCGAGGCCCGCTACCTCATCGACTTGCTGATGATGCTGCGGGAAAAGACTCAGGGGAAGCTGACCGCGGGCGAAGAAGGCCAGTTGACCGAGGTGATTCACGAACTGCAGCAGGTCTACGTGTTGCGGGCCCAGCAGGTCCAGGAATCGTCTCTCCGGCAGGCGGGGGTCAATCCCCAGGATCTGGGACGCAAGAAGTCCTGATCCGGCCGGGGGCGACGGGGAACCACCGGGGACCGGTCTGCCGGTCCCTACCGGGGCGGTTATCGAGGAGGATGCGGACATGTCCGCGCATGTAATAGTCGGAATGCAGTGGGGCGATGAAGGCAAAGGCAAGATTGTCGATTACCTGACCCGTGAGGCCGACATGGTGGTGCGCCACCACGGCGGGAACAACGCGGGCCATACGCTGGTGGTAAACGGCAGGAAAACCGTGCTGCACCTCATCCCGAGCGGCGTTCTGCACGAGGGCTCGGTCTGCATCATTGGCAACGGCACCGTGCTCGATCCGGCGGTGCTGATCCAGGAACTCGACAGCCTCGAGGCCGCCGGGTGCCGGGTGAACGGGCGCCTGTTCATTTCCGACGGCGCCCACCTCATCATGCCTTACCACAAGGTATTTGACGAGGCCCAGGAGAAGTTCCGGGGCAAGAAGCGCATCGGTACCACGGGCCGGGGCATCGGTCCGGCCTACGCCGACAAGGCGGACCGGTTCGGCATTCGCTTCGGCGACCTGCTGGATACGGAGCTGTTTCGCGAGAAGCTGGCGACGGTTCTCGAGTACAAGAACGCCGTGCTGACCCAACTGTTCCAGCGGGAAGCGCTGTCGTACGACGCGATCCGGGAGCAGTACGAGGGGTATGCCGAACGGCTGCGCCCGTTCCTGGCCGATGCGGTGAAGATGGTGCACGAGACCCTCGAGGCCGGGAAGCGCGTGGTGTTCGAAGGGGCCCAGGGTTCCATGCTGGACCTCGACCACGGCACCTTCCCCTACGTCACCAGCTCGACCACCGTCTCGGGCGGCGTGTGCGCCGGCGCGGGCGTGGGTCCCAAGGTCGTGGACGGGGTCATCGGGATCGTCAAGGCCTATACGACCCGCGTGGGCGAGGGGCCTTTCCCGACGGAGCTCCTGGACGGCGTCGGCGACCTGCTGCGCAAGGCGGGCGACGAATTCGGCGCCACCACGGGCCGGCCCCGGCGCTGCGGGTGGCTGGACTGCGTCCAGTTGCGGCGGGCGGCGCTGTTGAACGGCGTCACGCACCTTGCCCTGACCAAGCCCGACGTGCTGGGCGTGGTGGACACCATCCGCATCGGCACCGCCTACGACGTCAACGGCCGGCGCACCCAGGATTTCCCCGGGCAGGTGTCGCAGCTCGAGCAGGCGCGTCCGGTGTACGAGGAAATGCCGGGGTGGAAGAAGGACATCTCGGACTGCCGTACCTGGGACGATCTGCCCGTGGAGGCGCAGAACTACTTCCGCCGGATCGAGGAGCTCATCGGCGTGCCCATCGCCATCGTGAGCGTGGGCCCGGGCCGGGAGCAGACAATCCTCTGCAAGGATCCCTTCGGGAGCTAGACCGGCCCGACAGCCCCGAGGATCGGGGTCCCTGGAATGCTGAGAAAGACGACCGCGGGATCGCGTCGGTGATCCCCGGCCGTCCGATCGTCCGGTTTTCGGGAGCGGCCTTTGTCGCGCAGACGCCACAGACTCTGCAACACCGCGTTTGGGGCACGGGGGCTGGTCCTGTGGGCCGGCGTGATCCTGTTGCCCGCGTGCATCGGAGAACCGGAGCCCTTGTCGCCCGAAGCGGCTCTTGACGGGGCGGCGCGCGCCATCGGCGAGGTGCTGCGCGAAGAGGCGGCCCGGACCCGATCCCCTGCGGCGGAGCCTGCCGCCCCTGCCGACGATCCCCATGTCCTTTCGCTGTGGTACTACGACCATCCGATCCTCTCCGCATTGGGAGACGGGAACCGCGCGACGGCCTTCGAGAAGACCCATCCCTCCCTTCGGCTCAAGACCCAGTACATCGGCGACTGGGGCGTGGCGGTGCAGAAGCTGACCGTGAGCCTGGCGGCCGGCGACATGCCCGACGTCGCCGTGGTGAAGCGTTCGTGGCTGGCCCGGCTCATTCCCTCGGGCCGGCTGACGCCCCTCGACACCCTCCTGCCGCCCTCGCTCATCGACGATCTGCGGCCTTCGTCGCGCGAGGCCTTCACGTGGGAAGGGCGGCTCTACGGCTGGCCGGCCGACGGTTTCTGCAGCGTGCTGTATGTGAACGCCGATCGGCTGGGCGACGGCGCGCCGGAGACCTGGGAAGACCTGTATGCAGTCGCCCGGAAGCTCCGCGACGCGCAGACAGACGAGGGGTCTTACCCGCTGGGCCATTTTCCCTACCTCGAGGCCCTGTGGGCGGCCGGGGGGGAGGTCGTGGACGGCTCGTCGAGCGGGCTCGATTCGCCCGAGGCGCGGGAGGCCCTGGACTACATCCTTCGGCTGCGCGACGAGGGGTTGATCCACCCGCGGGCGCTGGAGGACGAGTACATCGGGTTTGAACTGTTCCTTCGCGGGCGCGTCGCCCTGACCGTGGCGTCGAGCGCGCGCCTGCCCGAGACCGCCCGCCTGCCCTTCCCGGTGCGGATCGGACCTGTCCCGGGGAAGGAGGGCCCCGTCTCGCGCCTGTCGGACAACGCCGTGGTCGTGTTCCGGCGCTACGCCGACGCGAAGCAATCGGCGCTGGTCGAGCTGCTCGATTACCTCACCGGGCCGGAGATGATGGGCGCGGACGCGGCGCTGCGGGGCTCCGTGCCGGTCCGGCAAAGCGTGGTCGAGACGATGAAGGTGCCGGCGGGACTGGCGTCGGCCTACGATGTGGCGCGGGGCACGTCTCTGACGCCGGTCTGGAGCGAGGTGGAGGCGATCCTGGGCCGGTACTTGAGCCGTGCCTACCGCTGGTCGCCGGACCCGGCGCGGTAGGGAGGCTGGGGGATGAGGCGGACCGATCAGGGGGACCGATCTGCCGGAGCGTCCTCGCCTGTGGGTATGCCTCATCCCCGTCGTCGTTGATTGGGGGCGGCTCAGCCTTCGCGGGCGCCGGCCCAGCGGAACCCGACGCCGTCGAGGAAGGCCCGCGCCAGGATCATGTGGCCCGTCGTGTTGGGGTGTACGCGGTCCCAGGCGAGGGCGGCGGACGGCGTATGGGCGAGGACGGCGTCGAAGGCGGCCTGGGTGTCGACGACGACGGCGTCGTGGCGCCCGGCGACGGCCTTGGCGGCGGCGCCGTAGGCGTCCATCATGGCGCGCATGGCGTCGTTGCCCCGGGGCTCGATGAAGAAGGGGGTCATGACGACGAGGCCTTTGAGTCGGGGGCGTACTTCGGCGAGGAGGGCTTCGAGGGTCTGTTCGTACTCGTCGAGGGGGACTCCGGCTTCGGGCTGGAGGTAGGAATCGAACTGTCGCCACACGTCGTTGATGCCGATCATTACGGAGAGCCAGTCCGGCGCCAGGTCGCGCACGTCCGACTGCCAGCGGGCCTTGAGGTGGCGCACGGTGTCGCCGCTGGTGCCCATGTTGACGACGCGGATGCGGCGTTCGGGGTAGACGGCGCCGAGGAATCCGTCGACGAGGCCGACGTAGCCGGTGCCCAGGGCGCCGAACAATCCCTCGCCGATGGGCCGGGCCCGGCCGCAGTCGGTGATGGAATCGCCGATCATGACTAGCTTGCTTCCCGCTTCGATGCGCACGGTTGGTCTCCTTTTCTTGCAGGGGCGTTTTTCGCGGCACTTGCGGTTTGCCCCTGCCCATGAAGTAAAATACAGGGTCGGCACTTGTGGGCAAAGTTCCGGCGTATGCAGCAAATGGGACCCTATATACTAGGCGGTTCCGAAAGATCGCAATCGATCGGGGAGCTTGCGGGCCGCCGGGAGCAGTTATGTTTCGGAGACTACTGCCGAGGGAGGTTTGTTTCTTCACCTTCTTCGAAGAACACGCCGCCGTGTGCATCGAGGTGTGCGAGGCCTTTCGCGATCTGACCCATGGAAACGGCGATCGCGTCGATCTGGCCATGAGCATCAAAGAGCTCGAGCACCGGGCCGACGACATCACCCACAATTGCATCGAGGAACTCAACAAAACCTTCATCACGCCCATCGACCGGGTGGACATCCACGCGCTGATGAAGCAGTTGGACGACATCGTGGACGCCGTGGACGCCACCACCTCGCGCCTGATGCTCTATGAGCTTCAGGACGAGATCCGGCCCGAAGCGGCCCAACTCGCCGAGATCCTGGTGAAGGCGACGGTGGAGATCGAGGCGGCGGTGAAGTGCCTGCGCCGGATCAGCCACGTCGGAGCCATCAAAGACAATCTCATCGCCGTGCATCGCCTCGAGAACGAAGGCGACACCCTGCTGCGGGCGGCCCTGGCCCGGTTGTTCCAGGAGGAAGACGCCCGGCCCATCCTCGTGATCAAGTGGAAAGAGATTTTCGAGCGCCTCGAGCGGGCCACGGACCGCTGCGAGGAAGTCGCGAATATCATCGAGAAGATCACGATCGAGGCCTCATAGCCCCATGGACGGAACTTTGCTTCTGGTCGTCATGGCGGTCATTGTGGCGCTTGTCTTCGATACCATCAACGGGTTTCACGATTCGGCCAATTCCATCGCCACCATTGTGTCCACGCGTGTGTTGAGCCCCCGGTTCGCCGTGCTGTGGGCGGCCTTCTTCAATTTCGTCGCCATGTTCGTGTTCGCGCCCCGCGTGGCCGACACCATCTCGAAGATCGTGGAGATCGACGCGGGCGACCCCGTTTTCATCTACGTGGTGCTTTCCGGGCTGCTCGGGGCCATCGTGTGGGACCTGCTCACGTGGTTCTGGGGTCTGCCCACCAGTTCGTCGCACGCCCTCATCGGCGGGCTGGTGGGGTCCGGCATGGCCCACGGCGGGATAGGGGTGATCCACTGGGGCAAGGTGCTCGACACCGTCGAGTACATTCCCCTGGCGCCGCTCCTGGGGATGCTGTTTGGTTTCGGCATCATGGTGGCGGTGTTCTGGATCTTCCGCAGCCTGCGGCCCGCCACGGTGGACCGCTATTTCCGGCGGGGCCAGTTGTTTTCGGCGGCGCTCTATTCGCTGGGCCACGGCGGCAACGACGCCCAGAAGACCATGGGCATCATCGTGGCCCTGCTGGTGGCGGCGGGATATTTCTCGAAGGACATCCAGCTTTCGATGACCGACTGGCACACGGTGTGGATCATCGTGTCGTGCCAGGGGGCCATGGCCCTGGGGACCGCCTTCGGCGGGTGGCGCATCGTCAAGACCATGGGCATGAAGATCACCAAGCTGAAGCCGGTGGGCGGCTTTTGCGCGGAAACGGCCGGGGCGGCCACCTTGTTCATGGCGACCCACCTGGGCATTCCGGTGTCCACCACCCATACCATAACGGGGGCCATCGTGGGTGTGGGGTCGACCACCAAGTTCTCGACCATCAAGTGGGGGATCGCCCGCAGCATCGTGTGGGCCTGGGTCCTCACCATTCCCTTGTCGGCCCTGGTGGCCGCCTTGTGCTTCTACCTCATGCAGATCCTGCACCCGGCCTTCTAGAAGCGGTGTCGCGTGGCCTGGCCGGTTCGGCCGGGTCCTTTTGATTTTTTGCCCGGACGGGACATCCAAGCCACTTTTCGGCGGGTTGCACGGCTGTGGGGGAGTCGATACAATCCGTAGAGACGATATGCCTTCACGATTCCCGCATTTCGCATCGCCCCTCTCCGCTCCGGGAAGATGCGGCCGCTTATCGGTCCGGCATCTTCGGCGCGGCCGTCTTGGGGCGCGTCGCCCGGGCGACCTTCACCCCGGACGAGGCTGCGGGGCCGCCCCGAATGAGTACAGCCCAAGCCGAGGATCCACGCCATGAAAGATTTCGCCCGATTCTTCTCCCACACCTTTATTCTGAGCGGAGGCGGCGGAGGGGGGCCGGGTCCGGCCTCTGCTCCCGCTTCGTGGCAGCCGCTGGTGGATATCTATGAATGCCCGGACTCGATCCGGGTGGTGGCGGAGCTGCCGGGGGTGGACAAGAAGCGGATCCGGGTGACCGTGGAGCACGGGGTCCTCCGCATCGAGGGATACCGGAACCCGGTGGTGCCCGATTCGGCGCGCAACGTGCATCAGATGGAAATCCCTTACGGCCACTTCTTCCGGGCCATTCGCCTGCCGCGGTCGATAGACGTGGACCGGATCAACGCCAAGCACGAGAACGGATACTTGACGGTGGTGATACCCAGGAACAAGCCCAGATGAACGGCAAATCGCAAGGCAACGTGGCGGTGCTGCGGGAGGTCGAGAACCTTCCCGAGGTGGTGCCGCTGCTGATCGTGCAGAATCAGGTCATCTTCCCGTTGTCGGTGGCGCCGCTGCGGATCAGCCGAAAACCCGACCTGCGGATGATCAACGAGACAGCCATCGGCAACAAGCTCCTGGCGCTGGTGACGAGCCGCAGCGCCGAAGGCGAGCCGAGCATCGACAATGCTTATGAAGTCGGGGTGGTCGGCCGGATCCTGCAGCTCCAGCACACGCCGGACGGCAGCGTCTACGTGGCGGTGCAGGCCCTCAAGCGGATCCACATCGACGGAGTCGTCACCCGCAATCCCTACATCACCGTTCGGATACGGGCGCTCGACGAGCCCGCGGTCGACGAAGACGAGGTGGCGCCCCTGGCCCTGACGCTCAAGATGCAGATGGGGCGGCTCATCTCCCTGTCGCCCAACATCCCCGACAACGCCGAAGCGGTGATCGAGAACATTCAGGACACGGGCTTCCTGGCGGACCTGGTGGCGGCCAATCTGAACCTGTCGCTGGAGGAGAAGCAAAAGCTCCTCGAGACCCTCGACCGGCGGGCCCGCATCGAGCGGCTCCTCTACCTCGTGACCCGCGAGGTCGAGTTGATGGAGCTCTCGAACAAGATCCAGAGCAACGTGAAGAGCACCATCGACCGGAACCAGCGGGAGTATTTCCTGCGCCAGCAGCTTCGGGCGATCCAGGAGGAGCTGGGGGAAGCCGGAGAGGCCGGGAGCGAGGCGGAACAGTTCCGGGAACGGATCGAGGCGCTCAACCTGCCGGAGGAGGTCCGGAAAGAGGCCGATCGGGAGCTGACTCGGCTCTCGACCATGAACCCCTCGAGCTCCGAGTACCACATCCTCACCACCTATCTGACGTGGCTGATCGAGCTGCCCTGGCACGAAGCGACCCAGGACCACCTGGACCTGGAAGAGGCGGAACGGATCCTCGACGAGGACCACTACGGCCTGGAAAAGGTGAAGCGGCGCATCCTGGAGTACCTGGCGGTGCGCAAGCTCAAGGACGAGGCCACGGGGCCGATCCTGTGCTTCCTCGGTCCTCCGGGCGTGGGGAAAACGTCGCTGGGCCAGTCCATCGCGCGGGCCATGGGGCGCAAGTTCGTGCGCATGTCGCTGGGGGGCATGCGGGA
>CAYVOE010000055.1:0-1533 GCA_964452795.1 uncultured Nitrospiraceae bacterium | reverse complement strand
ATCGGCGCCATGCCGGGCCGGATCATCCAGAACCTGCGCAAGGTGGGCGTCAACAACCCCGTGTTCATGCTGGACGAGATCGACAAGGTGGGCTCCGACTGGCGGGGCGATCCGTCTTCCGCGCTTCTGGAGGTGCTCGATCCGGCTCAGAACAACAGCTTCGTCGATCTGTACCTCAACGTGCCCTTCGACCTGTCTCCGGTGTTCTTCATCGCCACGGCGAACGTGGCCGACACCATCCCCTGGGCGCTCCGGGACCGGATGGAGATCATCGAGATCGCGGGGTATACGGCCGAGGAGAAGCTCAACATCGCCGAGCGTTACCTGGTGCCGCGCCAGCTCGAGGCCAACGGCGTCCCCAAGGGTCGGCTGTACTTCACCAAGGCCGCCCTCCGGACCATCATCCGCTCGTATACGGCGGAGGCGGGGGTGCGCAATCTGGAACGCCAGATCGGCACGGTGTGCCGCGGCGTGGCGCGGGAGATTGCCACCGACAACCGGGGCCGCGGGCGGATCTCGATCAAGCCCGACGACCTGCGGGGCTACCTCGGACGTCCGCGGGTGTACCACGACGTGGCCGAGCGCACCCGGATCCCCGGCGTGGCCACGGGTCTGGCCTGGACCCCGAACGGCGGCGATATCCTGTTCATCGAGGCGACGCGCATGCCTGGGAAAGGGAACCTCGTCACCACGGGACAGCTCGGCGACGTGATGCGAGAATCGGCCGTGGCGGTGCTGAGCTGGGTGCGCAGCCACGCGGCGGAGCTGGGGATCGAAGAGGACGCCTTCAACCGGTACGACGTCCACATCCACGTGCCTCAGGGCGCGGTGCCCAAGGACGGCCCCAGCGCGGGGGTCGCCCTGCTCTCGGCCGTGGTGTCGCTGTTCACGGGCCGGCGCGTGCGGCCCGGCGTGGCGATGACCGGCGAGATTACCCTGCGGGGCCTGGTGTTGCCCGTGGGCGGGATCAAGGAGAAGGTGCTGGCGGCGCACCGGGCGGGCATCAAAGAGGTGATCCTGCCGGAGCGCAACCTCGCCGACACCGAGGACGTGCCGCCGAGCGCGCGGGACAAGGTCACGTTCCACGCGGTGCAGCACATGTCGGAGGTGCTGAATATCGCCCTGGGCCTCGAGATCTGAGATCGGCCCGCCTTCGCGCCGGCGAACGGGAGGGGCGCCTCCCTTCGCCGGAGCCCCTACTTTCCTGCCGTTATATCACGTAGTCGAGGATGAAGGCGTCCTTGGGGCGCACGTAGATACGCATGCCCTTGGTCAGGCCGAGCTCGCGGTAGCGTTCCTGCGGGATCTCGATCTGGACGGGGTTGCCGGCGTCGTCGACGGCCTCGACGCGGACCAGGGGCCGGGCCGGATTGATGTGCTCGACGGTGGCGGGCAGGGCGTCGGGGCTCGTCGGCTCGAGGTAGACGTCGAGGAGATGGGGCCGCACGAGCACGGGCCGGTGGTTGCGCGGCGCGTCGGACACGGTGAGGTCGGATTGCAGCGCGTCGGGGTCGAGGCGCGCGTGGAAGAGGT
>CAYVOE010000054.1:0-17089 GCA_964452795.1 uncultured Nitrospiraceae bacterium | reverse complement strand
AGCGACGCGGCAATCTTTACCTATGGGATGACCATGACTTCGCGGACAAGGATCATTGGCTCATGTGAGATTGCCGCGTCGCGGGGTGTGGGCGCCTCGGGTCGGTCAGGGTGTGCGTATGGCGAGAGGTGGCTCGATGAAGTCCAACGCCGGGGCCGCTCCTCGCAATGACGGGTGGGGGCACCCTCACAGCCCCGTCCAGCGCAGTCCTCATGGTCCTACGACGGGGAGGGGCGACCTCACATCCCCATTGAGCGCAGTCCTCGCAGTCCTACGCGGGGAGGCAATGGCGCCATGAACCCTTTGAGCGCAGTCCTCAGGTGGGGGCGATGTCGATGCCGGATGGTCCCGTCTTACGGATAGCCGGGGGGTCGCGTAGACCCCTCTTGCGGTTGGTGGGCAAGGCGCTGTGGCGGTCGGGAGGGAAGGAGAGACGGGCTCTCCTTCCTCTCCCGGGAACGCAATCAGGGTTGGACGGCGGGTTCCGCGACCTCCGCGGCGGGTTCGGATGCGTCGTCGGCCGCGGGAGCCGGGACTACTTCCTCAGGGGCCTCGGTGGTACCCTCGGGCGCCGGGGCGATGTCCGACCCGGGCGCGTTGGGCGTTTCCGAGCCATCGGACGCCGCCGTTTCCGGCGCGGCCGGGGCCTCGGAGGGAGCGGGCGCCGGGGCGATCTCTACCGACTCGGGAACCTCGGGTGTGGATGCCGGTTCTGCCGCCGGGGCCTCCTCAGATGACGCCGCATTGTCCGGCGTGGCCGATTCGGAGGCGGGCGCAGCCGGAGTATCCTCCGCCGGAGCCGGTGCCTCGGGCGCTTCGGAGGCCGCGGGTTCCGTCGGAGCGACGGGTTGGGTAGCGGCCTCGGGCGACTGCGGCGCAGGTTCCGCGGGGACGGCATCGGTCGATGCCGTTTTCGGAGCGGGTTCCGTCGGCGCCGTGTCGGTCGGAGTGGCTTCCGTCACGGGTTCCGCCGGAGCGGCGTCCATCGCCGGTTCCGCAGTTGCGGCGTCGGTCGGAGCCGGTTCCGAGGCCGGTTCTTCCGTCGGCGCGGGCTCGGCAGGGGCGGAATCGGTCTCCGCCGTCGCCTCGCCCGTCTCGGGGGCGGTGTCGGCGTCGTCGGCAGCCGCGGGCTCTTCGGCGGCATCGTCGGATTCGCCCTCGGCCGGGGTTTCCGCCTTCAAAGAGTCCGTGTCCGGGGTCACGCCCTGGACGTCCACCTCGGCAAGCATGAACACGCCCTGCTTGCCCGAGACGGTGGTCGGATAGGTCTCATCGACCTTGGGGCCGATGGTGATGGTGCGCGGCTCGCCGTCCCGGGGCGTGTAGCTCACGGTGGCGTGGACCGCTTCGGCCGATGGCGCCGTGTAGAGCTGGAAGTCGTCCGCCTCGAGGCCGGCCACGGCGTAGGCCAGATCGTCGAGGGCGGTCTCGGACGCCGGAACTTCGGCCCCGTTGACGGTGAGGGTCCATCCGCTTCCGGGACCCGGCTCGTCGCCGGCCCGGGTGGCCGTCACGGTCTCGCCGTCGCGGGTCAGGGTGATCCGGGTAATGTCGGTGGCGAGCGTGTCGACGAGCTTCAGGTCGAAGAGCTTGCCCGGCGTGAGGAAGACCTTCTCCCTCACGTCCTCGGCCATGACCAGCACGGTCTCGCCGTCGTCGAGGCGGGCATAGGCCCCGTCGACGCTCTGGGCATCGCTCCCCAGGACGATGGTGTGGGACACATTCGGTCCCGCCGTGAAGGTGACGCGACGCGTCGGGTTGTCGAAGCCCCGCCCCTCGGCGGACGCGGCGTAGTCGGCCGGCATCCAGGTGGCGAGGGCCGCGGCCATCTCGCTCAAGGCCGAATCCTTCACCTTGAGCCCCGTCGAGGGCTGCTCGAGGGTCCAGGCGCTGCCCTTTCTGACGGCCACGATGTTGCCCTCGGGCTGCACCACTTCGATGCGGTCCAGGGTGTTGGAGTCGAGGGCCAGACCCGCCAGGTCGAAGAACTGAGACCCCTTCGGGAAGGCCCGTTCGAAGGACGACTTCGAAACCTTGTAGACGAGATCGGCCTTGCCGGACGCGACGCGGATATAGCCCTCGTCGGCCTCCGGACCGGGGCGACCGCCTTCGAGCACCACCTCGTCGTCGGAATTCCGGAGCTTGAACGCGACGCGATAGTCGGGGTTTTCCAGGCCGTAGTCCTGCGGTTTCGACGGATCCACGATGTCCAGGGCCAGAAGGCTGGCGAAGGTGCGCAGGTACTCCGGCACGGCGGACTGCTGCTTGAGGGGCAGACCCGGCCCGCCTTCCGCCACCACCCACTCGGTCTCGGGCGCGGCGGGCGCCGGCGGAGTCTCCGCCTCCCCTTCGGCCGACTCCTCGTCGTCGGCCGTTTCCTCGGCCGGCTTCTCGCGCTTCTCGAACACGAGCTGCTTGTCGGACTCGTTGAGCGCGACCTGGACCACGTCGTCGACGGTCAGGTCGATGACGTTCTTGTCGAGCCAGGTGTCGGCCTTGAGCTCCGCGCTTGTATCGTAGAGACCCGCCTCGCGGCGCAGGTTGGTGTTGACCACGTAGACGGCGTGGCTTTCCGCGGGCCGCATGAACACGGTGCGGTAGTCGGCTTCCTTGCCCACCAGGAGGTGGACCGCCGGCTCGGGCCCGTCCTTCTTGTAGCCGTAAATGTGGAAGGCCGTGTCGTCGGTGAGTTCATAAGACTCGAGTACGCCTTCCCCTTCGCTGGTGGGCCGCGACTCGCCCTTCAGGGCGAGCAACGAATCCAGGTATCTGTCGATCTTGGTTTCCGACACGGGGGCGTTGAAATGAGAGGCCACCTGCCAGTCGCCGCCGTCTTCCGTGCGTTCGAGCACCACCTTCTGTTCGGGCTTGCCGCCCACGTAGAGTTCGAGCCGCGCCAGGTCGGCCCTCGATACGCCGGCGGGCACCAGGGACTGCAGGTCCACCTGCTCCGTGATGTCGGGCGGCCGCTCGCTCCATTCCTTGAGCACCACCAGTCCCAGCAGAACCACCACGACAACCCCCATGATTGTCAGTTGCTTCGGTTTCATATATGCGCTGCCTCCGCGTCCTTCCGCCATGCGGTCGAAAGAAGGGCCCGGCCCGCCGACGCGCGGCTCGGCTCGGGCCCCTGCCTACGTTCGATGTCCGAGGATCGCCCTATGCCTGCTCGGGAGCGTACGCCAGGGTGTACGCGTTGCGCCGCTTGCGCCGCACCACCGCCACCGTGATGCCCACGACGGCGATGACGATGCTGCCCAGGGCGTAGTTGATGAACTTCCACAGGGCCCGCTGGCCGGGACTGGGCCGTTCGATGGCCCGTTCCGCCGGCTTGGCGCCGCGCACCGTCACCAACCGCTCGTCGAGGCTCACGGCGTCCACCGCGTTGAGCGCCAGGTCGAGGTTGTTGAAGGCCGAGATGAAGTTCCGGCGGAACATCTCGGACCCGCCCAACAGGATCAGCTTGCCCGGCCGGGGATCGACGGGTTCCACCTCGCCTTCTTCGGGCGTCGGCGGCGTCGGGGGCATGCCCGGGGCGGGCGGCGCCGGTTCCCACGCGGGACGGGGCTTGTCCTTGTAAACATCGGGGAACTGGCCCGTCACCATCGCCATAACGGGGTAGGCCTTCCGCTCCGATTCCGGCGGCACGTCCTTGAAGTACTGGCCTTCGACGGGCGCGTCGGACGGGACGGTCCAGGCCCCCTTCGACGTCGTCATGAGAACCTGCGATTCCAGACCCCGCTCCTTGAGCTTCTCCGCGTCGATCTCGAGGGCCGAGCCCCACAGGTACAGAATCGACTTCAGCCGGTTGGTGATGGCCACGTCCTCGTTCATCGAGGCCTCGTCGATCTTGATGTGGGTGGGCAGGTTGAGCTGCATGCCCATGCCCAGGAGCTGGGCCAGGGCGTCGCCGGTCTGGATCGTCAGCGGGAAGCTGTTCGAATCCATCAGGATGTCCTTGTCCACGGCCAGCCCGTACTCCTCGAGGAGCTCGTTCACCCCGGGATTCAGGTCTTGTTTCGTCGCCACCAGGCCCCGCCGGGTCTGATCGTAGTTCCACTCCCAGTTCTGCACGGCCATGATCACGGGCTTGCCCGATTGCAGGACCCGGGCGATCTCCCAGCGCTGGCGCTCGTTCAGGTTGCGCGGGCCCACCACCATGAGGGCGTCGAACTCCTCCGGCAGGGGGCTCTGCTGGGTCAACTGAACCCGGCGCACGTCGTAGCGCTCCCGCTGCAGCCACTGGACCAGCGTCAGGTAGGGATCGTCGCTCGGCGGCACGGGTTGGCCCATCTGCATGTAAAGCTGGCGCAGCTCGGCCGGAATGCTGTCTTCCGGGGCCACCAGGGCCACGACGGGCGCCTTTTCGAGGGCGAGCTTGTGGATGGTGCTGACGAGCCGGTACTCCAGCTCGGGCAGGGCCTGGGGCGGCACGGGCGAGAGGATTTCTTCCGGCTTGTCGAGGTAGCTGATGCCCAGGCTCGAGTAGACCAGCTTGCTGGTCACCTGGTCCTCGTCGATGGCCTGGACCGGAAAGGGTTCGAGGCCCTTGTCGAGCATGCGCTCCTCGATGGTCTTCTTCTCGTCGTCCCCTTCGCCCTCTTCTTCGTCGCCGGCCAGGTCGAACATGCTGTCCTGGGCGGCGAGGACGTTGGCGGCCTCGAGGTGGACGGTCTTGTACTTGAGCTTGCCGTTGGAAGCGATGCTGAGCTCGTCGAGCTTGTCGACGATGTCCTGCTCGAGGGTTTTCATCCCCGTGGGCATCTTGTCCCGGGGCGTGATGTAGAGGTTCACCAATACCGGCTGCTTGAGGTCTTTCAAGATGGCCGCCGAGGCCTCGGACACGGTGTAGATCTTGCCCTCGGTGAGGTCGAACCGGCCCAGAGACTGACCGGCCAGCAGCCAGTTCAAGAGGAAGCCGATGACAAAGCACAGGGCCGTGGTGCCGGCGAAGGTGACCTTGGCCTTGGGACGATGGCGCCCCTCGATGAACATCATGTTGAGGAGCAGGAAGATGGCGGTCCAGGCCACGAAGTAGAGCACGTCGGCCACCTCGACCACGCCGCGCACGAAGGCGTTGTAATGGTCGAGCACGCCCACGTACATGGAGAGGCGCGACCCCAGCCCGGGGAAGACGCCGTCGATGTAGGCGGCGATGAACTGGGTGCCCAGAAGGAAGATGGCAAAGCACACCAGGAGGGTCACCACGAAGGCCACGATCTGGTCCTTGGCCAGGCCCGAGATGAACAGGCCCACCGCCAGGAAGAAGGCCCCCAGGAGGAAGGCCCCGAGGTAGCCGCCGAACAGGGCGCCGCCGTCGGGGTTGCCCAGCACGGCCAGCATGATGGGCACGGTGACGGTGGCCGCCAGGGTCAGGGTGTAAAAGGCCAGCACCGCCAGGAACTTGCCCAGCACCAGCTCCCAGGCCTTCATGGGGAAGGTCAGGAGCAGCTCCCAGGTGTTCTCTTTTCGCTCTTCCGCCCATATCCGCATGGTCACGGCCGGAATGAACACGGCAAGAAGGATGGGAAGATTGTTGAAGAAGGGCCGCATGTCGGCCATGGGAAAGGTGAAGAACGAGGTGATGTACAGCCCCACGCCGATCAGCAGGAAGACGATCATGAAGATGTAGCCGATGGGCGAGGTGAAGAAGGCGCCGAAATCGCGCCGAAAAACGGTCAAGGCGTTTTTCATGCCGTAGCTCCTTCCGGCACCCGGTCGGTCTTTTTGGGCGCCGCCCCCTTGGGTTTCTCGGTCAGCGACAGGAAGGTCTCTTCGAGGGTCAGCGGCTGCTCGGAGAGCTCCCGGAGGTCCCAGCCCTGGGTGCGGGCCATGCGTCCGATCTCCCGCCACAGCTCCGAGCCCGGCTTGCCCTGCACCAGGAAGGACGTGTAGCCGTGGTCTTCGCCCACGCGGTCCACCCGGCGGGCCCCCTCGATGGCCGACAACTGCCGCTCGATGTCCGCCCCGTTGCCCGCCACCGACACCCGGGTCCGCTCATAGCGGCTGGCGCGGTCGCGCAGCTCCGCGAGGGTGCCGTCGCCCACGATCCGGCCGTTGCTGATGATTACGATGCGGTCGGCCGTGGACTCCACCTCGTGGAGGATGTGGGTGGACAGGATAACCGTTTTGCCTTTGGCGAGGTTCTTGATGAGCTGGCGCACCTCCACGATCTGGTGCGGGTCGAGCCCCGACGTGGGCTCGTCGAGGATGATGACCTCCGGGTCGTGGATCAGGGCCTGGGCCAGCGCCGTCCGCTGCTTGTACCCCTTCGACAATTCCCGGATCACCTTGCGATACATGGGTCGAAGGCCGCATTCCTCGAGCACCACCTCCGTCCGCTCCCGCAGCCGCGCCCCCGTGAGGCCCCGGGCCCGGCCCACGAAGTCCAGGTACCCTTTCACCTCCATGTCCATGTACAGGGGAAGGATCTCCGGCAGGTAGCCCGTCGCCTTCCGCACCGCCAGCGGGTCCTCGAGCACGTCGTGCCCGCCCACCTGGGCCGTGCCGCTCGTGGGATACAGGTACGTCGTCAGGATCTTCATGGTCGTCGACTTGCCCGCCCCGTTCGGTCCGAGCAACCCCACGATCTCGCCCTGGCGCACCTCGAACGATACATCGTTGAGGGCCACCACCGGCCCGTAATGCATCGTCAGATGTTCCGCTCTGATCATTCCTTGGTCCCTCTCCTGAGCCGTTTGCACCTCTTGCCGCTCCCGGGCGTCCCGAGTCGCCGCCGGAATACGCAACGGAGCCGCCGCGCCTCCACGCTTGCCTTGTTCGAAGAAGGGGACGCCCCGGCGCGCCCGGGGGCTCGCCATCCGGCCCATGCCCGGCGCAGACCCGCGACGGTCCTCGCGGGACACACCTGTCGCGGGTGTCGAAAATCAAGCAAGACATGTGCCGTCGCAGCCACAAACACGCCCAAGCAGGTTATCATCCTAAGTCCCGGCTTGGCAAGGGTCGCCGAACCTGCCGCGGCCTCTCCATCCTGCCTCATATGAGGCAGCCAAACCCCTTTTCGGGCACGGTCTCCGGCCTCTTCTCCCCCGCCGCCCCCGTTTCTCCGAGCCACAGGCCTGCCCTCCTCCCTGACTGTTCGGGAGACGGGGCGCAATGTCAACGTTGGACAAGGCCGTGGACACGGACAGGGCGGCTCCTGATCTGAAAATCGGGATATTCTGGAAAAACCCAATACAAGGCCGAAACAATCGGCATATGAAGTGACCGCAAAAGCATTAAAACCCATCTAAACCTATTATGGGGGTAGTCTACAAAGGGGTAGCCAAAAGCAGACAGGCCGTGCTAGAATAGAGACGAGAGAGAAGGGGCAAGGGGCGGTGGATCCCGCATTTCGGGGGCGGGTGGCCACTTGTCCGCATGGGCTCATTGTTTCATTCTTATCGCAACATGACGGAAAGGGTGTGGACATGCGACGGAGAGGCTTTACCCTGATCGAGCTCCTGGTCGTCATCGCCATCATCGGCATTCTGGCGGCCATCCTGCTCCCGGCCCTGGCCCGGGCCCGGGAAGCCGCCAATCGGGCGACCTGCCAAAACAACCTCAAGCAAATGGGCATCATGTACAAGATGTACAGCGGCGAGAACAAGGGCAAGTTCCCCGACCTGTTCATCAAGAACGTTCCGCCCCCTGCGGGGAACGCCGACTACACCAGCGTGGGGATGAACTTCGGCCCCTACCCCATGCAGATCTATCCGGAATACATGACCGATCCCAATGTGCTGATCTGTCCTTCCGACGCCAGCGGCAGCGCCGACAACTGGACCAGCCCCGACGGCGAGAACCTCTTCGGGTACATGCGCTACGACCCGAACACCAAGATCCTGTCGGCCAAGAACGGGCGCGGCTGCAACCACGGCGGCACCTGCATGAGCGCGGTGGACCAGAGCTACGGCTACTTCGGCTACGTCTTTGACCGCGTGGACGACTCGTTCCCCGTTCGGTCGACCCAGGCCCTGGTGCAGGCCGGCATCCTCGACGTGGTCGGCGACGGCCCCGCCCAGGCGGTGTTCGCCCTCGAAGCCATTCTCGGGAAGGTGCTGCCCGCCTACCAGGCCATCCTCGGCGGCAGCCCGGGACCGGGCCCCATGGCGGTCTTCAACGCCGCCACCGCCGGCGACCTCTCGGTTCCGGCCGGGCACGGCAACGGAGGCGGCGGCTCGATCCTGCATCTCAAGGAAGGCATCGAGCGATTTCTCATCACCGACATCAACAACCCCGCGGCGGGCGCCCAGGCCCAAAGCAACATCTTCATCATGTGGGACCGCCTGAGCCAGAACCCGCAGGACTTCAACCACATCCCCGGCGGAGCCAACCTGCTGTACATGGACGGCCACGTCGAGTTTGTGCGCTATCCCGGCAAGGCGCCCGTCAGCAGCCGGTTCGCCTTCTTCGACCGGCTGATCAACGAAGGCAACTAGGGAAAGGACGCTCCCCCGAGGCGTTCATTCCCAAGAGACTCGCAAGAAAATCCCCCCGCTTCCTTCCCGGAGGCGGGGGGATTCTCACGCTGATGCCTAAAGGGGAACCGATCAGATCCGAATGTCCACGCGGCGCCCCTGATCGGGCGGCAGGATCGAGGCGGACTCGATGAGCTTGATGGCCTGTTCGCCGACCTCGGTCATGGCCCTTTTCTGGAGGGCGAGCGCGCGGACCTGGAACTCGGATGAAAGGGAGGGGCCCATCGGGGGCAGATCGGGTGGTGGAATGTTCATGGCGCCTCCTTTCTCTTCTTGCAAATCCAGTATACACCGCATATCCCGCACAGTCAAGAAGGGTATCCCACCCCGACTTTCCGCCGTCGCTTGAATCCCGAGTCGAATTCCAGGGATTCTCTACGCGGAACCCGCAGCGGGAATAGCGCAAGCGGACGATTGGCCAGGGAAGACCGAGGAAGGTTCGGGGTATGAATCGTTGGGTGTTGGTACTGGTGGCGGTTCTGGTGGCGGCCGGGTCTGTGGGGTGTCCTTCCCGGGGCGGGGTGGTGCCGATTCTGTATGTGGCGAACGGCGGGTCCGATTCCCTTGTGGGATTCACCTTTCCGGCGGCGCTGGGAGGGAATCGGGAGCCGGAAGTCACCGTCGAGGGCGACCAAACGGGTCTGGCGGAGGTCACGGATATCGCCGTGGACCGCTTGGGGAATGTGTATGCGTTGAACGACGCGGCGGCCACCATTACAGTTTATCGCAATCCTCGGCGAGATTCGGGGAACGTGGCGCCTGCCCGCGAGGCCCTGCTCGGATCGGTGGCCTTTGCGTACAGCGGCATGGCCTTCGGACCCTGGGAAAAGACCCTTCGGGTGATGTTCACGCCCACGAACCAGACCCTCCTCTTCCCCGACCCCACGAGCGACTCCTTCCACGGCGCCGTGTCGGCTTTGGCCTTGTCGGTGACCCTGACGGCCCTCGAGGACCCCGTGGCGATTCATGAACGGGACCGCCTTTACATCGCCGACGCCGGTCGGAACGCCGTGTTTCACGCCACCCTCGACGGGGCCACGGCCATCGAATGCGATGCCTTTGCCGACATCCGCGACGTCTTCGTCGACAAGGACGACGTGATGTCCGTGGTGAACGGCGCCGAAGGCGGGAATACCGTGGTGATGCTGGCGGGCGCCGGCGGGCTCGAGGGCGAGGTTGAAGCGGACGGGATCCTCGCCGTCCCGGGAGCGGACGACCTGGCGGGCATCGTCGTGGGCGCCGATGGCACCGGATACCTCGCGGATGAAGGGGCCAACGCCGTCTACGTGTACGTCGATCTGGCGGAGCGTTCCGGGCCGGTGTTTCCCGACCGCACGCTGCGGGGCGGCTCCACCGGACTCGACGCCCCCCGCCGCCTCGCGCTGTATGAGCGATGACCGGGCACGGCGCCCTTCCCGAAGATTCGCAGGCTTCGAGCTTTGCCTTTGACCGTTCCCGCCGTTAGAGTTTCCGCATCGACAGGCGGAAGGAGGACCCATGCGAGGGAAGGAATTGGGTGCGGCCCTGCGCCGCGGAGACCGGGTGTACGCGACGTGCATCACGGCGCCGGCGGCCAAATGGCCGTCCATGGTGGCGGGCCTGGGGCTCGACTTCGTGTTTATCGACACCGAACACATCCCCCTGGGTCGCGAGACGCTGGCGTGGATGTGCCAGACCTTTCGCGCCCTTGACCTTGCGCCGGTGGTGCGCGTGCCCAAGCCGGATCCCTACCAGGCCTGCGTGGCGCTGGACGGCGGGGCCCAGGGGGTCGTCTTCCCCTACGTGGAGTCCGTGGGCGAGGTGCAGGCCCTCCGCGGAGCGGTGAAGCTGCGTCCGTTGAAGGGCCGGCGCCTGCAGCGGGTGTTGAACGGCGAGGAAGCGCTGGACGAAGACACGGCGGTCTACCTGGCCCGGTGGAACGAAGACAACGTGATGTTCGTGAACGTTGAGAGCCAGACGGCCCTCGATGCGCTGGACGAAATCGCGGCGGTGCCGGGCGTGGACGCCCTGCTCATCGGGCCCCACGACCTGTCCATCAACCTCGGCGTGCCGGAACAGTACGACCACCCTCGGTTCAAGGCGGCCGTCAGCCGGGTGATTGAAACGGCGCGGGCGGCGGGCGTGGGGGCGGGGCTCCACTATTCGTGGGGCATCGAGCCCCAGTTGGAATGGGCCCGGGAAGGGGCCAACCTCATCATCCACAGCAGCGACGTCAGGGCGGCCGCCGACGCCCTGGGCGCGGACATTCGCCGTATGCGCGAGGCCCTGGGCGACACGACCGGAGCCGCCGGCCCCTCCGGTCCCGAAGACGTCGTCTGAGGAAGAGGCTCGGCGATCCGCCTCAGTTCGGGGTGATCTTGCCGAGGACGGCGGCGTAGCGGGCGCCGGTAGCCTTGGGGATGTTGGCGGCCAGGCCGCTGAGGGTTTCGTTGGCGAGGATCGCCGACGACACGGCGTCGCAGCCGGTCAGGGGCAGGCCGTACTGCTCGGTGAGTCGGAACACCACGTCGGACAGACCCTGCTGAAGGCGCTGCATCAGCGTGGCGTTGAGGGCGCCGCCGCCGCTCACCACCATCCGGGTCACGCGGTACTGGGGACCGATGAAGCGCTTGTAGGCGTCGACGATGTTCGCGGCCACCGCTTCCGTCACCGTCGCCACGAGATCGTCGGCCGACCGATCGCGGTAGTCGTCCAGGGCCTCGCGCAGGTAGGCCTCGGCGCCGAACTCGTGCTTGCTGGTGCTCTTGGGCGGCACGCGCTCGAAGTAGCGGTGCTGGAGGAGGCGTTCGAGGAGCTCGTCGATGACCCGGCCCCGGCCCGCCACTTCCCCGCCTTTGTCGATGTCCGCGGTGCCGGAGGTGGCGAGGTGGATGGCGCCGTCGAGGGCGAGCGTGCCCGGTCCCACGTCGAAGGCCAGCACGTTCTCCATGCGGGGCGTCACCACCGACAGGGTCGATACGCCGCCGAGGTGAAGGCGGGCCACGATGCGGTCGGCCCGTCCGAAGAGCACCCAATCGGCGTAGGCCGTG
Source organism: uncultured Nitrospiraceae bacterium (assembly GCA_964452795.1). Lineage (GTDB taxonomy): Bacteria > Hydrogenedentota > Hydrogenedentia > Hydrogenedentales > SLHB01 > CAYVOE01. The sequence continues at coordinate 5,580 of CAYVOE010000054.1, read as the reverse complement.
ACCGAGGTGCCCTGCCCGCCGGCGGCCATGTCGCGCTGAGCGAAATCCGACACCACGGGCAGGCCCGTGCGGTCGGCCACCACGGTGGGTTCGCCGATCTGGAACATGCCGTGGGGATCGGAGGCGCGGGGCGGCAAGTGGGACAAGACGTTGCCCTCGAGCCCGACGAAGTCGACCTCGACGTTCTCGTCCTGGGCCACCTTGATCATTCGGAGGGCGCCGTCGGCGAGGATCTCGCCGAGCTCGTAGTTCAAGAGCGCGATCTCGCGCACCTCGGGACGCGGATTGAGCAGGCGGCTGCGGAAGGCGGGCCGGAAGGGCACCTGTTCGCAGCGGATGAACTTGACGTGGAGGTCGGCGCCCGACCCTTTGAGCCGCACCAGCGCGGCCTGTATCCCGTAACACGAGGCGCCCGCGGAGAGACCGATGGCGTAGCGAACCGGCTTGCCCGCGATGGAGTGCATCTTCATCGATTCAGCCTCACAACCTGGGCGCCGGTAAAGTAATGGGCCAGAATGTCGCCGTAAGACATTCCTCGGGTTGCCATGCCCCGCGCGCCCTGCTGGCACAACCCTACGCCGTGGCCCCGCCCGCCGCCTCGGAAGACGAAGGCGCGCGGGCCGCCGGGACCTCGCTCGACCTCCAGTATAAACAGGGCGCTGGGCAGTCCGCCAAACGCCTGGCGAATGGGGAACTCCTTGGTCACCGTGACCGTTCGTTTCGAGCCCACGATCTCGACCGATTTGAGTCGGCCGCTGACGCCCCGTTCGCCCAGGCGGATGTCGCGGATGCTTCCCACGTCGTAGGACCTGCCCACGATGGACGACAGCTCGGCGGCGTCGTAGCGGCGGGTCCACCGGTAGTTGGATGCGTCGCCGCTGCAGAAGGCGGGCGCGCTCTGCCGCAGCCAGGCGGCTACGTTGGCCGCCGACAGACCGCCCGGCGCCGGGTTGGCCCCGCGGGGGTAGTCGCCCACGCCGCGCAGCGCGGCCATGGGCGGCGACGACCACACGTTGTCGTTGTTCTCGGTCCATCCGCCGCAACAGGCGCTGAACACGGTGGGGATGACCCGGTGTCCGTCGGTCAGCACCCGGTCGACCGTGGCTTCCACCGCGGCGTCGGCGTTGGGATGGCGTCCGCCGAAGCCCCGGTAGGCGCGGCAGTGCTCGGCGGCGCAGTAATCGAAACCCTCGAGCTTGTGCTTGACGCCGAGGTTGGCGAGGACCTCGCTTCGGGCGGCGAGGGCCTGGGCCTGGAGCGCCGGTGCCGGCCACAGAGCGGGCATCTCGGCGGGGAGCACGCCCTTGAGGTACTCCTCGAGGGGCAGGCGTTCATAAAGGGTGAGCCGGCCGTCGGGCCCTACCTCGAACTCGAGGGCGCCTGAATACTGTCCCTGGACCGTCGCGTTCAGCGTCGCCGGCCCGTTCGGGCGGAGCACCGCCGGCGTGGGAACGGTGGCCGCGATTCGGCCGGAGGAATCGGCGAGGACCAGGTCGCCCGAGCCGGGACGGACCAGTTCCTCCTCGATCCAGCTCCATTGGCCCTCGGATTCCAGGCGAGCCTTGCCGGCCTCGGCCGCGGCGCGGGTGGGAAACCGGAGCAGCGACACGTATTGCACGCGGTTGTCGAACGTGCGTCCGTCGGCGGCAGAAAAAGACCGGCCCATGGCCACCACTTGAGGCTCGCGGCCGCGCTGTCGCCACTGTTCGACATAGGCCGGGATCTCGCCCCATTGATCGGGCACGAAGGTCTTCACGAAGAGGTGATACCGACGCACGGCCGGGGTCGCGCGGTCGAGGCGAAGGGTATAGGAGCCGGCGGCCAGTTGCCGCGGCGCGGGCCCCTCCAAGACGGCGCCCGCGGGGAGGACGAGGACGGCGTTCGAGACGCCCGTGCCGAGGCGGATGCGCAATTCAAAGGCGCCGATGCCCTGGGCGGCCGGCGCGACGGGCACCACCGCCGACGGAGGACCCAGCGGCGCCAACTCGACTTCGGGCTCCGGATCCTCCGCGGCGGGCGCGGGGGACGCCGCACGCGGCGGGGCGTAGTGCAAGTTTGCACAGCCCGTGAGAAGGCATAACAGAACCAGTGTTCCTGCGAGACCGAAAGCCCGAAACTTCATGGGCTGCCCCTCTCCTCGTCGGTCCCTCTCGCTGCACATGGAAAGGCGCCCTTCCGCCCGGTGGAAGGCCGCCCTCCCTGCGAAACCCGACCGTTTCTAAGCCAAGGCGTCACGGAGAACTCCTCCGGCCTCCTTCAGCCGCCGTTCCGCCGCCGAGACGTCCAGCCCGAGCCGCCCCATGAGCACCGCCACGGGGATCTGCCCGTCCGCTTCGTCGAGCAGCCGGAACGCCTCGTCCTCGCCCTTCTCGGTGAGGGCCGACACGATGCGCGCCGCCCGCCGCCGGAGCTTGGCGTTCACCGGCCGCATGCCCACCATGTACCCGGCGTAGACCCGGCCGGAGAGGGCCATGGCGCCCGTCGAGATCATGTTAAGCACCATCTTGGTGGCGGTGCCGGCTTTGAGGCGCGTGGAGCCGGGAAGCACCTCCGGTCCCGTGTCGAGGACGATGACGATGTCGGCGCCGTCGCGCACGGCCGGGTTGCAGCAGAGCAGGGCCGTCGCCGCGCCGCGTTCCGCCGCCGCCTCGAGGGCCGCGCGGACATAGGGCGTGGTGCCCGATGCGGCGATGCCCACCACCAGATCGTCGGGACCCGCGTCCGCCACGTCGGCCCGGCCCTGTTCCCGGTCGTCTTCCGCTCCCTCGATGCCGCTGAGAAGCGCCGCGTCGCCGCCGGCCATCCGCGCCACCACGCGATCCGGCGCCACGCCGAAGGTGGGCGGACATTCCGACGCGTCGAGGACGCCCAGGCGCCCGCTGGTGCCCGCGCCGACGTAGACGATGCGTCCGCCGGCCCGCAGGCATTTCGCGCCCGCCTCCATGGTCCGGGCTACGGCGGGAAGGGCCGCTTCGACAGCGGCGGCGATGCGAGCGTCCTCCCGATTCATAAGGCGCGCAATGCCTTCGGCATCGAGGGAATCGAGATGGGGCCGGTCTTGCGACGCCCGTTCCGTGGGAGGCAGGACCGTCCCGGCGCCTCCGGCGGAGGCCTCGGCGATGAGCAGGGTGGGCGACAGTTTGTCGGCGCGAGCGACGCGAAACACCGCGGCGTGGCCCGTCAGGGAAGGCGATTCGGGCCGCGCGCCGGGAATTCGCTTCTCGAGGGCCTCGATGAACAGGCGCCGGTACAGGGGCGCACCCGCAAGCAGTCCGCCGTGGAGGAACACGTGCGTCCCGGGCGGCAGATCCAGGCGCTGGTATGCGGCGGCGGCCTGCAGTGCGAGCGCGTCGGCCTGGGCCCGAAGCACGTCGAGGGCCACGGCGTCCCCCTCCTCGGCGGCGGTCACTACGGCGGCGGCCAGGTTCGCCACGCGCTGTTTGTCCGCCGATTCCGCCCACGACGACACCCGATCGAGATCCTCGGCGCCGGCGGCTTGCGGAAGGGTCTCCAGCAGCCGCGTGTTCGGGCCCAGCTCGTCGGCGGCATGGGCGGCCGCGCGCAAGGCCTCGACCGCCACACGGTAGGCGCTGCCGTCGTCGCCCAGCAGGGCGCCCCGTCCTCCGACAAAAGCCGTGCGACCGTCGGCCGACTGTCCCAGGACGCTCGACCCCGTGCCGGCGTTCACGAGCACCGCCGGAGAAGTGCCCGCATTGGCGAAGAGGACGGGCCGTATGTCGTCCGTCACGAGCACCCGGGACGCGCCCAGGGCCTCCGCCAGGCCCTTCGCCACCGCGGCCCGCATTTCCTCCTCGCGCACCCCGGCAAGCCCCACGGCCACGACGGCGCGGGAAGCATCGTCGTCGAGCAGGCTCCGGCCGAGAGCCGCCAGCACGCCGATGCCCGCATCAAGTCCGTAGGCCACGGGATTCGACGGCCCGCCCGCGGCCTCCGCCCGGAGCGTGCCGTCCGCGTCGTACAGTCCGGCCCGGGTCGACGTGCCGCCGCCGTCCAGGGCGAGGTAGATCCCCCCCACTCTCGTCATGGTGCTCCTGCTCGTCCTTGGTTGCCAATCCGGATGACAGGAAAGGGAGGCCGCGCCGCTGCCGGCGCCGTTCCGCCGTTCCCTCCAACCGGCGGGGGCCACTATAAACCGGGACCGGCGAAGGGAACAACCGTCGCCACTGGGTCGCTTCTGGCCTGGATCAGGGGGAAAGGTATCGACGTAGCGGACCAGAAAATTCGCCTTGGACGGAAACGCTTCCGGTGTGGCGGAGGACCGGGAGGCGGTGGTAGCATGGCGGCGTCTCAGGGGGAGCGGGCATCGATGGACGAATCGGCGGCGGTGCTGGCGCTGCAGCTCACGGCGGGGGCCGGGCACGTGACGGTGAACCGCATCGTGGCGGTGGCGCGAGGTCGGGGGTTGACGACGGGGGCGCTCCTGGCGTTGACCGCGCGGCGCCTGCACGAGGTGTTGCCGCCCGGAGCGGCGGATCTGGCGGGTCCCGTGGCCGCAGCACGGCGCGAGGCGCGACGGGCCAAGGCACTGGTGGAACGGACCTGGGGCCGGGGCGCCGACTTCGTGCTTCGGACCGACGCGGCCTACCCTTCGGCGTTCGCCGCGCACCTCGGTCGTCAGGCGCCGCCGTTGCTGGCCCTGCGGGGCAACGCCGCCCTGCTCGAGGGACCCGCGGCGGCCGTGGTGGGCACGCGGACGCCTTCGGACCGGGGCATCGCGACGGCCCGGGCCTGCGCCGAAGCGTTGTGCGGCGCGGGGGCGGTGCTCGTGAGCGGCGGCGCCGACGGCGTGGACACGGCGGCGCACCGTGCCGCGGTGGAGCGGGGCGGGAAAACGGTGGTGGTGCTGCCCCAGGGAATACTCACCTACCCGGTGCCGACGTACCTCGCTCCGGCGCTGGACGACGGCCGCGCCCTCCTGCTGAGCGCTTTCCCGCCCGATGCCCCGTGGCAGACCCACGCCGCCATCACGCGAAACGACCTCATCGCCGCGTTGGCGCGCCTCGTATGCGTCGTGGAACCGCGCAAGACCGGGGGCAGCGTCCGCACGGGCCGCCGCGCCTTGGAACAGGGAAAACCGGTGTTCGACCTGCCCGCCCCCGGCCCGCGATCGGCCGGAATCGTCGGCGCGGCCCCCTTGGTCGACGCTACCGGCGCGCTGCGGAAGGAGGTCCTGGCGGAGGCGCTGCGCGCAGCCCCACCGCCGTCGGCGGTCCAGCCGGATCTCTTCGCCTGAAGGCTAGTTTCGGGCGATCGGGGCAAGGGGATAGATACGCAGCGCTACAGGCCGGCAATGGACCGCATCCGCTCCGGATTCGCCGTCCGCCCCACCGATCGTAGGCCTACGAGGACTGCGCTCGATGCTCTCATGAGTCCTACCACTACCCGTCATTGCGAGGAGCGGACTTCTATGGGAGTACAGGAGTCCGGAGGAACAACCCCTGGTCGCGTCCATACCTCCGGTGGGCGCCCAGCCAGGAGCGACGCGGCAATCTCACATGAACCTTTGATCCCTGTCCGCGAAGTCATGGTCATCCCATAGGTAAAGATTGCCGCGTCGCT
>CAYVOE010000053.1:13429-17422 GCA_964452795.1 uncultured Nitrospiraceae bacterium | reverse complement strand
ATCCGGGCGGGGTGTTCCGCAAGCACCTCATCGAGACCTGGCTGCGGGGCCAGAAGAGCCTGCATGTCCTCGAGACCTGGTACAGCCATCCCGCCTACGACGACTACTGGCGCCTCTTCGACGCGGAAGCCCGGGCCGAGTACGTGACGGCGCCGGGCCTTCACATCGGCGGATGGTTCGACATCTTCGCCCAGGGGACCCTGAACAATTTCACCTCGCGCCAGTATCAAGGCGGCGACGGCGCCCGGGGGAACCAGGTGCTGATCATGGGCCCCTGGCCTCACGGCGTGGTGCGCAAGGTGGGCGAGCTGGAGTTTCCCGAGAACTACTCCTACGACCTCAACGCCGCCACCATGCGGTTCTTCGACCATTGTCTGAAAGGCGACGAAAACGAGGCGATGGAGTCGCCGGTGATCTACTACACCATGGGGGCCTGCGGCGAGCCCGACGCGCCGGGCAACGAGTGGCGCACGGCCCGGGACTGGCCTCCCTTTCCCACGACCGAGAAGGTGTACCACCTGACGGCCGACGGCGGACTCAAGCCGACGGCGGAAGGGGAACCCGCGGAACGGAGCTATGCCTACGACCCCGCCGACCCCGTGCCCACCCACGGCGGCCCCAACCTGTTCCCGGACATCGGCATCGGCCCCATGGACCAGCGGGAGGTGAGCGGCCGTCCCGACGTGCTGCGTTTCCAGACCGAGCCCCTGGAAGAGCCGCTGGAAGTGACCGGCGCGGTGAAGGTGCGGCTCTACGTGTCGACGGACGCGCCCGACACCGATTTCACGGCCAAGCTGGTGGACATCTATCCCGACGGACGGGAAATGCTGATCCTCGACGGCATTCGCCGGCTGAAATTCCGAAAGGGCTTTGAGAAGGCCGAGCCCCTGCCGGCGGGCGAAGTGGGGGAGATGGAGATCGACCTCGATTCCACCAGCCTGATCTTCAACAAGGGCCACCGCATCGGGGTCCAGATCTCGAGCAGCAACTATCCGCGTTTCGAGCGAAATCCCAACACGGGCGAGGACTTCCCCCGGTACACGGGCGACCTCGCCGAGGGGGACCGCGCGCTCGACCCGGAGTCGGTCCGCGTGGCCCACAATACGGTGCACATGGGTGGGGATCGGCCCAGCGCACTGATCCTGTCCGTGCCCGCGCCCTAAGGGGCGGGGTTGCGCCCGCTCGGATGGGGCCCTACAATGGGCCTGCCATACCTTTCATGTCAGGACCCATCTTATGCTGCTCTATCGTAAAGCCATCGAACTCGCGGACCGGGGCAAGCGCTTCGCCCTGGCTCAGGTTATCAAGGCCTCCGGCTCAACGCCTCAGAAGGCGGGCGCCGGCGCCAGTGTCGAGCCCGACGGGCCCGTCTGGGGCACCCTGGGAGGCGGATGCCTCGAAGCGGAGTCGCGGGTGCGGGCCCTGCGCGCCCTGGACGACGGCCGCCCCGCGGTATTCGACCTCAGCCTCGACGAGGATTACGGCTGGGACGACGGTTTGATCTGCGGCGGCCGGGTTCGCGTGCTCGTCGATCCCCATGCAGGTCGCCACTGCGCCGTCTATGCCGAAGCCCTCGAGGCCTGGACGCGCCGGAACCGGGGCGTGCTGGTTACCACTCTGACGCTCGACGCCGACGCCGTGGAGACCCGCGTGGTGTGGGTGCCGGAGGGGGAGCTGGAGGGTTGCCCGGCCTTCCCGGGGGCGGAAGCCCTGCGGGGCTGTCTCGAGAACGAAAAGGCCGCGCACCACGTGGAGGAAGGCCTCGAGGCGTTTCTCGAACCCGTGGTACCCGCGCCGCGGTTGGTGATCGCCGGCGGCGGCCACGTGGGACAGGCCGTGGCGAGGCTGGGCCATTTCCTCGAGTTCGACGTCACGGTCATTGACGACCGGCCGGCCTTTACCCGACCCGAGCGATACCCGGAAGGCGTGACCACCCTGTGCGGCGACATCGCCCGCATCGTGGGCGAGTTTCCCGCCGGTCCGGACACGTACTTTGTGATTGTGACGCGGGGCCACCGCCACGACGGGGAGGTCCTCGAACGGTGCATCCGCCGTCCGGCAGCCTACATCGGCATGATCGGCAGCAAGCGAAAGATCCTGCTGATCCGGCGTCGTTTCCTCGAGCGCGGCCTGGCCACCGAGGCGGAGCTGGACCGCGTCCACTCGCCCATGGGCCTCGATATCGGCTCGGTCACCGTGCCCGAGATCGCCACCAGCATCGCGGCGGAGCTGGTCGCCGTGCGGCGAAACCGTCGGGGCGCGGGTCGGCACTTGCGCGAGGCCGTGCCCACGTGATCGCCGCCCTGGTCCTGGGAGCGGGGGAATCGAGGCGGATGGGGCGTCCGAAGCTCCTGTTGCCCTACCGAGGCGTCACCGTCATCGAACACATCGTGGGCGAACTCGCCCGGAGCCGCGCGGACGAAATCGTGGTGGTGCTGGGCCACGATCCCGAGCCCATTGCGCGGCGATTGGAGGGCGGTCCCGCCCGGGTGGCGATGAATCCCGCGTTCGGCGAGGGCATGTTGACGTCGGTGCGGGCGGGTCTGCGCAACCTTGAGTCCAACGTCGAGGCCGTCGTCATGTGCCTCGGCGATCAGCCCGCCATCCGGGCCGAGACCGTGGACCGGCTCATCGCGTCACACCATCATACGGGCAAGGGCATCGTCGTGCCGACGTATGAGGGCCGCCGCGGTCATCCTCTGCTGGTGTCGTGCCGGTACCGGGACGAGATCCTCGCGGGCTTCGACGATACGGGCCTGCGCGGTCTGCTCCGGGCCCGACCGGACGACGTGTTGGAAGTGTCCGTCTCCTGCGATGCCGTCCTGAGCGACATGGACACGCCCGACGATTACGCCCGGGAACTTCGCCGGGAGATGCCGCAGGCCTGACGCGCCGCGCCCCTCACGCGGGGGAACGGGAATCGGGGCGATCCGGCGCGCCTTCGGCTCGGCGCCGGGTCAGGGCCGCCCAGCGCAGCAGGTTGTTGAGCCCATACAATCCCGCCGCCGTAGCCACCGCGATGAGCAGGACATGCCACTTGTTGCGGGCGAGGTTGTGCAGGAACAAGGCGCCCGGAGGCCCGCTCTGGGGATCGACGGGATGGGTGCCGGCGAGGTATTCGTCGGCATCGGACACGCCGTCGTCGTCGAGGTCGCCCTCGGGTCCCAGGGCCTCGGCGAGGGCGCCGGGATCCTGCCGGAGCCGAAGCAGCTCGCGCTTGCCGACGCGTTCGAGGAGGACGTTGCCGAACTCGTTGAGGAGGGGGTTGTTGACGGCCTGTCCCGGCTCGAACGCGGCCCGCGCTTTCTGGAGCTGTTCGATCTCCTCGGGGGTGAGGCTGCCGATCTGGCCGGGCTTGGGCCCTTCGGGGCCGTCGGGATGCCGATGGCACACGGCGCAGTCGGTGTGGCGCGGCGCGTTCTCGGCGAGGAATTTCTGAAACTCGGGGTGTCCGTACGCCGTTCCGCAGGCCCACGCCGCGGCCGCCGCCAGCGTCCATATCCAAACGTTTCGCCGTGTCATCAGGCTTCTCCCTTGAAAAATACGTAGATCTGTTCGCCGAACACGGTCATCAGGAAGAGGTAGGCCGCCGCCGCCGCGGCCAGGACGGTCAGGGTGCGGCGCCGGGTGCCGCGGAAGATCCACGGCGCGAGGAACAGCACCGCCAGCACGGCGCCCATCAACACCGAGACCAGCCAGAAGGGCAGCAGCTCGAGGGGGTAATAGACGAAGTAGAAGTACCACTCGGGCTTGATGCCCTCCGGCGTCGAGCCAAGGGGGTCGTAGGGCGCGAAGAGGGGATAGGAGTAAAAGGACTCGAAGGGCAGGCACAGGGCCAGCACGAAGAGCACGAGAAACACCATGCCCCAGAGCGAGAAGTCTTTGACGATGAAGAAGGGGAAGAACCGTTCGGTGCGGCCCGTGGGACGGTCCACGCCGGGACTCATGCCGTGGAGCTGGACCAGGAGCAGGTGCATGCCGATGACGCCGAAG
>CAYVOE010000053.1:7095-13419 GCA_964452795.1 uncultured Nitrospiraceae bacterium | reverse complement strand
TAGAACCGGCTCAGGGTGGCCTGGCCCACGGCCGCCTCGCCCTGGATCAGCTCCCGCATGCGCACGGGCAGTTGCGACAGGCTCCCCGGCAGGTAGCGGCCCGCCTCCTCGATGGACTGGAGCCCGACCTTGGTGGCGTTGACCGCGATCTGGTGCCAGGGCAGCAGGTAGCCCGTGAATCCGAACCCGAAGGCGATGAGCAGGAGCAGCAGTCCCGTGATCCAGGTGACGTCGCGGGGCTTTTCAAAGGCCTTCATGGCGAAGGTGGTGAGGAGGTGGGCCAGGACGGCGAGGATCATGCCCGAGGCGGCCCAGGTGTGGAGGTTGCGTATGAGGGCGCCGCCGCTGACGTAGCGTGTGATGTACTCGACGGAGGCATGGGCGTCGCTCACGGTGGGCTGATAGTAGAACAGGAGCATGATGCCGGTGACGAGCTGGATGGCGAAGAAGAACAGAGCGAGCCCGCCCAGGTAATAGGCCCAGCTCATCCGGTGCACCGGAACGTCCTTCTTCCGGATCAGGGACTCGAAATTGAGATGGTCGAGGGGGAGGCGTTCCGCCAGTTCGCGGCCCAGGGCGGCCAGATTCTCGCGGGACAGCGGATTGGACGACAGCACGCTCATCAGGCCTTCTCCTCGTAGCGCCGGGCGATGTAGACGCCGGCTCCGGCCAGAGCGGCGGGGTCGGAGGCCCCTTCGAGCGTGCCGCTCGGACCCCGCCCGGCCAGCACGTTGCCCGCGGCGTCTTTGAGCACCCATCCCAGGATCGGCAGGGGATCCTTGGCGGGCGACCCGGCGTTGGGCTTTCCGGTCTGGAGATCGAAGTAGGAGATGTGGCACGGGCACAACAGGCGCCCTTCGGCGTCCACCTGACTCGCCACGGTGCATCCGAGGTGGGTGCACTTGGCGGAGATCAGCAGGGGCAGTCCGTCCGGCCCTTTGAACGCCAGGGCGGGCCGCATCCGATAGTCGGTGAAATACCTGCCCTCGGTGGGGGACAGCTCGTCGAGATTCGCCACGAAGATGTATTCGCTGTCGAGGCGTTCGACCTCGAGCTCCCGTTGCCGGGCCGCCTGTTCGAGCCGGTGCAGTTTCTTGCGCAGGAACTCGGCCTCTTCGGACGCGGCCATGGCGGGCCCGCGGAAGAACCGGAACAGCTTATCGAAGGTGCCGAGCGACAAGAGCGCCGTGGCCGTGCCGAGCCCCAGGGAGGCCTTGAGGAAGAGGCGGCGGCTTTCGACGGCTTCCACGATCGCCGGGTTGCGCTCGAAGCGCCGCGCCGTGGCCCACACGACCTTGAGGGGCGGGCGCACGAGGTAGCGCAGGGGCCACGAGAACATGTGGGGCAGCCGCGAGAAGGGGATGAGCAGAACGAAGACCCAGTTGCCCGCGATGTGGAGCTTCACCATCGGCGGCAGACCTTCCACGTAGGACAGATCGGGCCGGAGGGTGAAGAGGCTCCACAGGTAAGGCGTGGCGGTCTGGGTGGCCCACAGAGCGCCGGACCGGTGGGCATGGGCCACGCCGAGTCCGGTAATCACCTGGAACAGGAGGACGCCCAGGAGGAGGAAGTCGGTGACCCGGGTGACCGGCTGGAGGCGGGCCACGGTGATGCGGCGCACGATGAGCACGCCCAGCCCGAGGAGGGCGAGGGTGGCCGCGGCCGACCCGATGCTCTCGACGACGGCCAGGCGACCCGGGCTCCCCACGAGGTCGCGCCAGAGGCCCGGCGCCAGAAACGCCGCGAGGTGTCCCGCGAGGACGAGGGCGATGCCCAGGTGCCAGGGGATGACGCCCCACAACAAGCGCCGGCTCTCGAGGAACTGGGACGGCAGCGCCGACACGCCGTAGCGGTGGGCTCGGTATCGCCAGGCCAGGCCGGCCACCAGGGCCGCCACGGCGGCGTAGGGCAAGCCGATGAACAGAAAAGTTTCAAGCATCGTGGTTACTCCCCGAAAACTCCGACATCAAGAAACGGTGGATGGCATGGACCGCGTGCCGATAAGGATTGTCGTTGCGCGCCAGCTCTTCGGCCATGCGCTCGAGGGCCGGAAGGAGGCACAGACGGGCGAGGTCTTCGCGCTCTTCGGCCGGGAGGCGGTCGAGGAGGCGCAGCACGACGGCGGCGTGGTCGGGCAGCTCGCCGTCGGTGTCGAGGCCCATCCGTCGGCAGGCCTCCGCGAGGCCCGCCAATAGTTGCGAGCGCTTGAAGCCTTCCCCGTTGCCGCCGAACAGGTGGACTCCGACGTAGGGCGCGCAGAGAGGCGCGAAGTCGAAGGTCCGCACGTAGAGCTCCTCGAGCGCGGCCTCTCCCAGCTCGGTCGCGGCGTCGCGAAATTCCTCGAGGGCCTGTGAGGCCTCCGCGCAGACGCCCTGGAGCCGGGCTGCGGCCGTTTCGATCGCTTCCGCGGCTCCGTCCGGGGGATAGACGAGCAATTCTGCCAGGTCCGTGCACATTCCGTCTGTGAGGGAAGAGGTCGCCATGGCTACATCCCCCGCTCGGGCGGACGCACCGGACCGAATCCGCACCCGCCTTTGCAGTCCGCCGGGCACCCCGTGGCTTCGAGGGCTTCTTCGCGCTGAATCGGCGGCATCACGTATCGGTCTTTCATGTGCGACAGGGCGGTGAGCCGGAAGATGTCGTCGGCCTGCGCGGTGGTCAGTCCGGCTTCGCGAAGCATTCGGGTCGCCCGCTCGGGCGTCACATCGCCCACGTCGCGGCTGCGCCGGTAGGCCCGCACCGCCATCTGCTTCTTCATCACGGCGTCCACCACGTCGAGGTTGCCCGCGCTGAAGAGGGCCGCGAAATACTTCAGGGGCAGGCGGGCGCGATCGAGTCCGGGGAACAGGTCGCCTCCGTCGTGCTCGTAGACGCCGTCCACGGACCGGCCCATGACCGGGAGCAGGGGCGGTACGTAGAACAGCATGGGGAAGGTGCGGAACTCGGGGTGTAGGGGCAGGGCAAGCTGCCATTCCTTCACGTAACGGTACACGGGCGACCGGCGGGCGGCGTCGATCATGGCCGAGCTGACGCCGCAGCGTTCCGCCTCCCGCGCCACGTCGGGGTCGTCCGGATCGAGGAGGGCGCTTCGCTGCGCCTCGACCAACGCGGGCTGCGGCGCCTTCATCGCCTCCTGGACCCGGTCGTTGTCGTAGAGCAGCACGCCCATGTACCGGATCCGGCCCACGCAGGAATGGAAGCACGCGGGCGGCTGCCCCGTCTCGAGGCGGGGGTAGCAGAGGATGCACTTCTCCGCCTTGCCGGTCTTCCAGTTGTAGTACACCTTCTTGTAGGGACAGGCGGCCACGCAGGCCCGCCACCCGCGGCACACGTCCTGATTGACCAGAACGATGCCGTCCTCGCCCCGCTTGTACAGCGCGCCGGAGGGGCAGGCCGCCACGCAGGCGGGATTGGCGCAGTGGTTGCAGATCCGGGGCAGGTACATGAAGGCGAGACGTTCGATGTCGAAGAGCATCCGGCGCTCGTCTTCCGTCAGATCGCCGAAGTTGGGATCGTTCTCGGCGTAGACGGGCGAGCCCGAAAGGTCGTCGTCCCAGTTCGGCCCCGCCTCGATGTCCAGGGGCTTGCCGGTCACCAGCGACACGGGCCGCGCCGTAGGCTGGTCGTCGCCTTCGGGGGCGGTGAACAGGTCCTCGTAGGTGTAGGTCCAGGGCTCGTAGTAGTCGTCGAGCCCCGGCGCGTTCGGGTTGTAAAAGAGCTTGAAAAGTCCGGAGGCCGGCTTCTGGCTCCGCAGCTCGAGGTTGCCGGCGTCGTTGAGCTTCCAGCCGCCGCGGTACTCGTCCTGATTCTCCCACAGGGTTGGATAGCCCGTGCCGGGCTTGGTCTCGACGTTGTTCCACCACATGTACTCGGTGCCGGGCCGGTCGGTCCACACGTTTTTACAGGCGACGCTGCAGGTGTGGCAGCCGATGCACTTGTCGAGGTGGAACACCATGGCGGCTTGCGCGCGTACGTCCATCAAAGGTCTCCCGCCGTTACCAACGCGGCTTGTCGAGCTTGCGCACGATGACAAAGGTGTCCCGGTTCACGCCCTGGGGCCCCCAGTAATTGAAGGCGTAGGTAAATTGCCCGTAGCCGCCGATCATGAAGAGCGGCTTGAGCCGAGCCCGGGTGAGGCTGTTGTGGGCGCCGGCCCGGCGTTTGCCGCGGTGCTGCGACTTCGGCACGCCGACGGTCCGTTCCGTGGCGTGGTAGATGAAGCCGACGCCCCGGGGCAGACGTGCGCTGACGCAGGCCCGGGTCACCACGGTGCCGTGGTCGTTGAGGATCTCGACCCAGTCGTTGTCGCGGATGCCCAGGAGCCCGGCGTCGCGGTCGTTCATCCAGAAGGGTTCGATGCCGCGCGACAGGGTCAGCATCCGCACCGTGTCGCCGTAGGTCGAGTGGATGTGCCACTTGCCGTGGGGCGTGAGGTAGTTCAGTATCAGCACGCCGCCGTCCGTACCCGTCACGTCGAGGTCGCGGGTGGCCCGCATCTCGGCCCGGGGTTTGTACGCGGGCAGATGCTCGCCGAAAGCACGGTAGGCCTCGTGATCCAGGTAGAACTGCTGGCGCCCCGTGAGCGTCCGCCACGGGATCCCTTCCTCGACGTTCTGGCAGTAGGCCGCGTAGGCCCGGCCGTCGCGGGTGACGCCGGTCCAATAGGGCGTGGTGAGGACCCGCCGCGGCTGGGCGCACACGTCTTCGAAGCGGGTGCGGACGTCGCGGGTGCCTTCCGCCAGGTGGGACAGGTCGAGCCCCGTCTTCTTCGCCTCGCTCTGAAAGGCGCGCCAGGCCAGCTCGCCGTTGGTCTCGGCGGCGAAATGGAGGATGACGTCGCAGACGTAGCGCTCCTCCCGCAGGGAAGGGAAGACGTCGCCGTCGACGCGCTCGGTCGGGTGGTTCTCCCGGTAGGCGTCGTACACGTCGTCGACGGCGTAGGACGTGCCGTGGACCCCCAGGCCCTTGTCGCGGTACTGGGGGCCGAGGGCGACAAACTTGTCGAAGACCTTGGTGTAATCGCGGGACACCACGGCGATGTTGGGCATCGTCTTTCCGGGAATCGGCTCGCATTCGCCCCGGGCCCAGTCCAGCACCCTGGGCTGGGCGATCTCGGCGGGCGTGTCGTGCATCAGCGGCGTTACCACGATGTCCGTGACCGGCTTCGGCAGGTATTGCCGGGCCATCTCGGAGGTGCGTTCGGCGAGGTCGCGGAAGATCTGCCAGTCGGTCTTCGATTCCCAGCAGGGAGGCACGGCGGCCTGGAGCGGATGGACGTAGCTGTGCAGGTCGGTGGTGTTGAGGTCGTCCTTCTCGTAGAAGGTGGCCGCCGGCAGGACGATGTCGGAGTAGAGGGCCGACGTGTCCATGCGGAAGTTGAGATCGACCACGAGATCGAACTTGCCGGTGTCGAGCCCCTCGCGCCAGGCCACTTCACTCACCTCGTCCCGCGCACATTCGGGCGCCACGAAGTTGTGGTGCGTGCCGAGGTAGTTCTTGAGGAAGTACTCGTGGCCTTTCGCCGAGGCCTGGAGGGCGTTGCCCCGCCAGATGTACCAGACCCGGGGCCAGCACGCCGGATCGTCGGGGTCTTCCATGGCGAACTTCAGGCTGCGGTCCTTGAGCCGGCGCACCACGTGCGAAACGATGGCGTCGGCGTCTTCGGCGCCGTTCGCACGGGCGTCCTCCACCACGCGGAAGTTGCTCTCGGTGAACTGGGGATAGCAGGGGAGCCAGCCGCTCCGGACCGCCCGAGCCTGCTGGTCGGCCGTGTGGCCCGAGGTCGTGGGATGTTCCTCGTCGGTGACGGGGCACATCTCGCGGAACCGTCGGTCGTAGCGCCACTGGCCGGAGTGCATGTAATGAAAGGACGGCGCGTTCTGCAGCCGAGGCGGACCGCTCCAGTCGGTGCCGAAGGCGATGGGCGCCCACGAAGCCATGGGCGCCAGCTTCTCCTGGCCCACGTAGTGGTTCCATCCGCCCCCGTTGCGGCCCACGCATCCGCACAGCATGAGGGCGGTGATGCACGACCGGTAGATCAGATTGTTGTGGTACCAGTGGTTGGCGCCGGCGCCGATGATGACCATGCATCGGCCCTGCGTGCGTTCGGCCGTGTCGGCCCACTGGCGCGCGAAGTTCAGCGCCACCGAGGCCTTCACGCCGGTGAACCGCTCCTGCCACGCCGGGGTGAAAGGCCGCGTCTCGTCGTCGTATCCGTTCTCACCGCCGCCGGAAGTCTCCCGGTCCACGCCGAACTGGGCCAGCATCAGGTCGAATACGGTCGCTGCGTACACCGGTCCGTCCACCGTCTCGACGATTCGCACC
>CAYVOE010000053.1:0-7085 GCA_964452795.1 uncultured Nitrospiraceae bacterium | reverse complement strand
TCGGAGAAGTCGTCGAACTCCACCGTCGCCGATTCGACCCCGTCTTCCCACAGGCTCAGGCGGGGGGCGATGGGCTCGCCGGTGAGGGAGTCTTCCAGGCGAAGGTTCCACTCGCCCTTCTTTTCCTGCCACCGATGGCCCACCGTGCCCTTCGGCAGACGCAGCTCGCCCGTGCCTTCATCGAGGACGAAGAACTTCCACTCGGCGTTCTCCATGTCCCGGGTGTGGGCAAAGCGCGAGGCGCGCAGGAAAGGTCCCGGCCGCAACCGGCCTTCGGGTCCCGGCTCGAGCTCGACGAGAAAGGCGGCGTCGGTGGTGCGTTTCAGATAATCCGTGAAGTAGGGCGTCTGCTTGTCGACGTACCACTCCTTCAATATCACGTGGTTCACCGCCATCCAGAAGGCGCCGTCCTGTCCGGCGTGGATCGGGATCCATTCATCGGCCACCTTGGACGTCTGGGAGAAGTCGGGCGAGAACACCACGACCTTGGCGCCCTGGTGCCGCGCCTCGACGAGGAAGTGGGCGTCGGGCGTGCGCGTCATCAGGACGTTCGAGCCCACCGTGGCGATGAAGCGCGCGTTGAACCAGTCCGCGCTCTCGGCCACGTCGGTCTGCTCGCCCCAGATCTCGGGCGACGCGGGCGGCAGGTCGCAGTACCAGTCGTAGAACGACAGGGCGACGCCGCCCATCAGTTGGAGAAAACGCGCCCCCGCGGCGTAGCTCACCATGGACATGGCCGGGATGGGGGAGAACCCGATGAGCCGGTCCGGACCGTGCTCCATGACGGTGTGCAGGTTGGCGGCGGCCATGATCTCGTTGACCTCGGCCCACGAGCTGCGCCGGAACCCGCCCTTGCCCCGCGCCTGCTGGTAACGTCGGCGTGCCGCGTCGTCGGTCACGATGGAGCGCCACGCCGCCACGGGATCGTCCGGATGGGCCGCCCGCGCCCGGCGCCACTGGTCGAGGAGCGCCCCGCGGACATACGGGTATTTCACGCGCAGGGGGCTGTACACGTACCACGAGAAGGACGCCCCCCGGGGGCAGCCCCGCGGTTCGTAGGGCGGCCGCCCGTCGTCGAAGGCGGGGTAGTCGAGGGCCTGCATCTCCCAGGCGACCACGCCCTGCTTCACGTAGATGTTCCAACTGCAGCCGCCCGTGCAATTGACCCCGTGGGTGCTCCGGACCACCTTGTCGTAGGACCAGCGGTTCCGGTAGAACTCTTCCCAGGAGCGGTGTTCGGGCGCGAACAGGTCCGCGATCCAGCTCATGCCTTCCTCCCCGGAACCCGTCGCGTTCCGGCCAGCGACTCCCGCACCAGGCGCGCACGGACGGTGCCGCCGGGCCGGTGCCGGTAAACCATACCCACCGCCGCGAGCGCCCCCAGGGCGCCCACGGCTCCGGCCCACCCCGCGGGATGGCTCCGGGCGGGCGCGGGCTCCGGCGGCAGCGATTCCAGATACTTCACGATGTGCACCGCTTCCTGTTTGGTCACGGGCCGAGGGGCGTAGACCGCCTTCATGGCGGGAAAGGCGGGCTGTTCGCTGGCCGATACGAGCGACGCGTACCCCATCCGCTGGAAGGCGTCCTCGAGCGGCACGGCCAGGGTGCCGCCCCGCCCCTCCGCCCGGTGGCAGGCCGCACAGGCCAGGCCGCCCCGCGCCAGGGGCTGGGTGCCGTGGAACAGGGCCCGCCCCACCGCGGCGTCGGCCGGCTCGAGCGTGGCGGCTTCCGCGGCCGATGCCCGCCTGTGCTCGGCCTCGACGCGGGACGCGGCGTCCGGGGACTGAAGCAGGTCCGCCAGCAGGGCCACCTCCGCCTCCGTCATCGGACCCACGCTCTTCTCCATCCGTATGATGGCCGCCTCGAGGTCCGCCCGCGGCCGGCCCGCCACGCCGATGAGGTCCGGACCCGACAAGGGCCCGCCGCCGAGGGTGTGGCAGCCGATGCACTTCTGCGCGAAGACCTGGGCCGCCGCGTCCGGCTCCGGCGGCTCTTCGACTTGCCCCCAGGCGCCTGTGGAAAGCGCTAAGCAGATTCCCGCCAGCCCTGCGACGATCCCGCGAAACCGGATCCGACCCTGCGGACCTCGACCCGCCCCGTCCATTACGACCCCTCCTTCTTCCGACTCGGACGTCGCACCTTCCCGGTCTTCCGCTGCCCGGACCGGCCGTCGGCTTCCGCCGCCGACGAAGCGTCGTTCGCCACCGCCGCGTCCACCACGTCCTGCAGCGTGGTCCGGCCCAATTGCTCGAGCAACCGGGCCTTCCCCTCCGACCACACGGCGTGCATCGGACAGGCCCGGGCGTTGCTGCATTCCTCCAGCCCCATCACGCAGTGATCGAAGGTGTCCTCGCCGTCCACCGCCCGCACCACGTCCAGGATCGGCGTCTCCTCCGGAGGCCGCGAAAGGACGTAGCCGCCGCCCGGACCCCGCACCGCCTGCAGGAACCCGCCCTGCACCAGGGCCTGGAAGGTCTTGCGCGTGAAATGCTCCGGGATGCCCACCCGACGGCACACTTCGGCCGCCTGGAACCGCTCCCGGCCGCCGTGCTTTACGGCGTACACCAGCGCGCGGATGGCATATTCGCACCCTTTGGAATAGAGCCGGAACATCGCAGGCCCTTTCGCCTCGTCCCCCGCATCAGACTGAATTGTGGACATTATTATCCACAATTATCCGCCGTGTCAAGAGGGATCTGCAGCGGGTGAAATAGGAGAGAAGATCGGGGCGAAGGGGGGGCGGATGCAGCGGAAAAACGGGATGGAGATCGACGCGGATCCGGGGGCACAAGAAGGAGGCTCGCGCAGGCGCACGTACGCCGCGCGCCTGCTCCCCAGGGATGCTTCTATGCGTTCGAGGTTATGACGGGTGGTGCGGACGCGGGGCGATGGGGCGGGTTTCCGGACGGGCGCCGATGCGGTGCTCGTAGACCCATTCCTCGGGCTTGTCGCAGCGGGTGGAGGGCCGGTCCTTTTCGACGAAGGCCATGGAGCGGCGGATCTCGCCGTCGGCCGTGCGGATCTCCTGCCTCAGGTAGACCCCTTCCTCGGAAGGGTCGTTGAGGCGGGTCATGTCATCCGGGCTGAGATGCAGGAAGATGGCGTTGGCGCCGATGACGCAGCGGGCGGACGTGCCGGCGGCCGCGGTGATGCCGTAGACGAAGCGGCCTTCCACAGCGCCGTTGGTCCCGTATATTTCGCAGACGTTCTCGAGCCGCCCCTTCGCGTTCAGTTCCTCGAGCTCGGCCAGGGTAATACGAAATCGGATCGCGTTGTCTTGTATGCGGATTTTCATGTCCCACCCCCGTGGCTTGTCGACCGGTTCCGCGGATTCGGAAAACGGCTCCCAGGCTCCGAAGATATCGGAAGGGACGACCGGAGCGCAAACCCGCGGCGGATCACGGCAGGCCGGGGTCGCCGGGACCGTCGAACAGATGGCCGTGGCGGCCCGAGGAAGCGGCGTGGTCCACCGTGGCCGGGAAGGGCCCTTCCGGGTAGCGCAGGAACCTCACGTGTCCGTCGAGATAGAGCACGTTGATGCCGCCGGGGATGTGGCTGAACGAAATGACTTCGTTGGTGACGTGGTCCCACAGCACGGGGATGGCGCTCGAGGCCCGTGCTCCCGCGGCGGGGTTGTCGATGTCGGTTATGACGAAGCGCTCGATCCCCAGGCGGAGGCGATGGAGGATGCTTCCGCCGCCGACCTGGGTGCCCGCATTGGCGGCCGACACGGTGAAGTCGCGGTCGCTGGCGGCGCCGCCGGTGGCGTGGCTCGCCAGGCCCAGCTCGCCGAAGGGCGTGCCGACGAATTCCTCCTCCTGGAACCGGCCGTAGGGGTCGGCGGAAGCGGTCCGGGTGCCCTTCAAATGTCCCATGACGTTGAGATCGTCCAGCAACAGCCAGCCCGTGTAGTCGTAGGGTTCCTTGGTGATCTCCTTGGGCTGAACCACTCCGTCGCCGTTGCTGCCCCGGTCGAGCTTGCCGTCGTAGCGGGCCACGGCGCTCTCGTCGGCCGACCACGACGGACACCACACCACTTCAATATCGGACAAGTACTCCGGGATCACCGCCCGGCCCTCGAAGATCATCTCCCGGCTCAGGCGTCCGTCGAGGCGCCGGATCTGGCGCTGCGGCAGGCGGCCCCGATACTCGGAGGCATAGGCGTGGAAGGCGATCCCCATCTGCTTGAGATTGTTCTGGCAGCTTGCCCGCCGCGCCGCCTCGCGCGCGTGGCTGAGCGCCGGCAGCAGGATGCCGGCCAGGATCCCAATGATGGCGATGACCACCAGCAACTCAATGAGCGTGAAGCCCTCCCGGCGATGCATCGTCCAGACTCCTTCTCATTCCCTGTCCCTGTGGGCGACGCCCTTTTATACATCAGATCTGCAGGGAGATACATCCAAGAGCCGTTGCGGCCGATAACATTGGCAAGGATGCCGAGGATCGCAGAATTTGCTCCGCAATCCCCGGCGGAAACCCAGGAAAATTTTGCCCGTTCGGTTGACAGCAGGGGGAGGCCATGCTATAGTGCGCCTGTTTTGGATGGAACCCACGAGGGATTCGTGGACATAAACTTCGCCGTACCAGTGACATTCTACGGCGCGTATCGGATGGCCCAAACCGGGACTTGGGGTAAGAGCACTGCACCGGATCTGCGGTCAGGGGCACGGCCGCACGGGTGGTCGCAACCGATTCGCCGAAACTAAACGGAAGCGGATGGGGATTCCTCGTACTTCGAGAGGGCTTTCCATTCCAAACGGCTCTGGGGGCTTCCTTCCTGATGGATCCTGGATCTGTCATTGCGCAAACGCATGACTCCAACACATCAAGAAGCCACAAGATTTACACGATTCAGATCTGGTTTCTCGTATTTCTTGTGGCCGTACTGTCGTTCCTGTCGGCCTTCTTCTTCAAGCGTTACGCCCACGCCAGCGAACAGGCCCAGCGCCTGCAGCGCATCAACCGCGAGATCGAGTTGGGTCGCCGCAAACCGGTGCAGGGCAACGAATTGACGCCGGAAGAGCGCAGCCGGATCGAGCGCGAGGTCCGGGCGGAATACGAGGCCCGCGACGCCGCCATTACCGCCGAGCTCAACGAGCTTTACGAAGTGGAGGCGCGGATCCGCGAGAAGTATGAACTGCCCTCGCGGGTGTCGGCGGCTTTGGCGAAGGCCGACGACGCCGAAGGCGGCAAGGGCGGCGCGGCCAGCGTGTTCGACGGCGAACTCTTCCGGGCGGCGGCCCGAGCGGTGCGCCGTCCGCCCCACCTGATCTACGGGCTGTCGCGGCCGTCGGCGGATCTCATCGTGCAGGAGATACGCCTGCGCGGCGAGAGCCTGCTCGACCTGCTGGCCGCCATGGACGAGGTGGAAAAGCAGAACGAGATCATGAGCCACACGCCGTCGATCTGGCCCTGCTCCCATCCCCAGGCGCGGCTCAGCTCGACCTTCGGATACCGGCGCGATCCCTTTGTGCGGGCCGTTCGTCATCACGACGGCACGGACATCGCGGCGCCGGCGGGCGCGACGGTGGTGGCCACGGCGAAGGGCCGGGTGGTCTTCGCGGGGTGGGACTCGGATTACGGGAATATCGTGAAAATCGACCACGGAAACAACCTTGAAACGTGGTACGCCCATCTGCAAAAGTACACGGTGCATTCGGGCGACTCCGTGGACCGGGGCCAGAAGATCGGGACCGTGGGCAGCACGGGGCGCAGCACGGGACCCCACGTACACTACGAGGTCCGCGTGAACGGGAAACCCGTCGATTCGAGCGCCTATCTCGGCAATTAAGACGGCCCGGCCCGAACGGCGGTGGAAGTAACTCAGGCGAGGGCAATCGCACCCTCCACAGGCCCGCTTTTTTCAACGGGCGAAGGACAATAAGGCCATGCTCGATCCCAGGAAAAAGGCCCCCAGTGAACAGCCCATCAAGGCCGTGACCGTCATCGGCCCGGGCACCACGATCATCGGCGAGATCCGGTCCAAGACCATGGTCCGCATCGAGGGCACGGTCTCCGGGCGGATCCAGAGCGAGGACACCATCGCGGTCCAGGAGACGGGCCGCGTCAAGGCCGATCTCGTGGCGGCCCAGATCGTGATCAGCGGGGAAGTCGAAGGCAACGTCTACGCCCACGAACGGCTCGAGGTGCAGCCCGAGGCCAAGCTCATCGGCGACATCACGGCGCCGCGCATCGCCATCGCCGAGGGCGTGCTGTTCGAAGGCAAGTGCACCATGAAGCCGCCCGCCCAGATCAAGGCCCAGATCGCCGGCGCCAACGGGTCGGAGGGCGCTCCGGAAGGCGCCAAGGCCGCGCCCGCCGCTTCGGCCCCCGCCTCGGCGCCCAAACCGCAGAATTCCGACTCCTGACGCGGGGAATCCCGGCCGGTCCCTTGCTGTTGTCCTGAGCATGACGCGTAAACCCCGAGTAATTGTCGCCATGAGCGGCGGCGTGGACAGTTCCGTGGCGGCGGCCCTGCTGGTGGAGCAGGGTTGCGACGTCGTCGGCATGACCCTGCGCGTGGCGTCGGGCGAAGGGCGCGAGTCCTCCGACAAGGCCTGCTGCACGCTGGACGCCGCGGAAGACGCGCGCCGGGTGGCCGACCGCCTCGGGATTCCGCATTACGTCATCAACTACATCGACCGGTTCGAGCGGGAAGTCATCTCCGATTTCGTGAACGAGTACCTGGCCGGGCGCACGCCCAACCCCTGTTCGCGCTGCAATCAGCGGGTCAAGTTCGGCGCGCTCTATGAAAAGGCCCGGGCCATCGATGCGGAATTCCTCGCCACGGGCCATTACGTCCGCCTCGCCCGCCGCGACGGCCGCTACGCCCTGCGCCGGGCCGTGGACGCCGCCAAGGACCAGAGCTACACCCTCGCGGGCCTCACGCAGGAGCAACTGGCCCGCGCCCGATTCCCCCTGGGCGATCTTACCAAGGAAGAGACCCGCGCGAAGGCAGCGGTCTACGCGCCGATCGATGCGCTGCTGATCGATGGTGATCACACAGCCGAGGGAGTGAGGAAGGATTGGCATGATTACGGCCCCATGGCCCGCATCGTCGCCTTCCACGACATCGCGGGCGAGGG